>DATEPR010000557.1:0-4963 GCA_035273045.1 Pseudonocardiaceae bacterium
GGTCAGCACGATCTTGGTGGTCAACGCGCTCAGCCCTTTGTCGGCCGGACGGTCAACTGGCGGCCATCTTGCGCAGCACCGGGATGGCCGCGAGTACCTGGGCGCGTTCCGCGGCGGTGAGCGCGGCCAGGCGTTCGTCCAGCCGCTCCGCCTGCCCGCGCACGACATCCTGGACCACGGCCCGGCCGGCGTCGGTGATCCGCAACTGGATCGCCCGGCCGTCGGACGTGTCCCGGACCCGGTCCACCAGCCCGTCCGCCGCCAGCGCGTTCGCCACCGTCGTCGCCGTCGGCTGCGAGCACGGAATCCAGGCCGCCAGCTCACCGATCCGCCGCGGGCCGGACTGGATCAGGTGGACCAGCATCAGCAACTGGGTCGGGTGCAGGCCGGCGGTCGTCCCGGAGGCGCGCAGGCTGCGCACCAGGCGGTGCAGCGCCAGGACGAGTTGCAGCGCGGCGTCGTCGGCCGTCATGTCAGGACAGTCGCACCTCGGGCCGGTAGATGTCCAGCCAGGTGGCCAGCACCAGGACACGTTCCAGGCCGTGCCGCAGCACCGGAGACGACGGGTCCTCGTTCACCGCGGCCGCCAGCCAGTCGCGCCGGATCAGGTCGAACAGCGGGTTGTTCGGCTCGGCGAGCAGGTCCCGTGCCTGCTGTTGCAGTGCGATCGGGTACTTCGGGTCCTCAGTGGACGGATACGGGCTTTTCACCCGCCGCGCCACCGACTCCGGCAGCACGTCCAGCGCCGCCCCGCGCAGCAGGCTTTTCTCCCTGCCGTCGTAGGTCTTCAGCGCCCACGGCGTGTTGTAGACGTACTCGACGAGCCGGTGGTCGCAGAACGGCACCCGCACCTCAAGGCCGACGGCCATGCTCATCCGGTCCTTGCGGTCCAGCAGCAACCGCACGAACCGGGTCAGGTGCAGGTAGCAGATCACCCGCATCCGCCGCTCGTGCTCTTCCTCACCAGGCAGCGGCTCGACCTCGCGCACCGCGTCCGCGTAACTGTCCGCCACATACGCTGGCAGGTCCAAAGCGGACATCAGCGCGGGGTCGAAGATGTCGCGCGGCTGGCTGTTCGGCGCGGCGGCGTTCATCGCGGCCACCCACGGGAACGTGTCCGCGTGCTGTACCTCCGGTTGGTGGAACCACCGGTAGCCGCCGAACACCTCGTCGGCGCTCTCCCCGGACAGGGCCACTGTGGAGTGTTCGCGGATCTCCCGGAACAACAGGTACAGCGAGGCGTCCAGGTCGCCCAGCGCGTTGGGCATGTCCCTGGCCGCGACCACGGTCCGCCGCACGTCCGGGTCTGCGAGGACCGAGTGGTCCAGCACGATGTCGGTGTGCTCCGACCTGACGTGCTCGGCCACGTCCCGCACGAATGGCGCGTCGGGCGTGGGGCGGAAGTCGTCGGCGGTGAAGTTCTCGGCCTGGCCGACGAAGTCGACGGCGAAGCTGCGCACCGTCTCACCCTGGGCGCTCAACTGCCGCGCGGCCAACGCGGTGAGCGTGCTGGAGTCCAGGCCACCGGACAGCAGCACGCACCGCGGCACGTCCGCCACCAGTTGCCGGCGCACGATGTCGTCGAGCAGTTCCCTGACCTTCGCCACGGTCTCGTCCTGGTCGTCGGTGTGCGCCCGCGCCCGCAGCGTCCAGTAGGGCATGGCCCGGGTTCCGTTGTGGTCCACCATGACGACCGTTCCCGGCACCACCTCGCGCATACCGAACCACATCGCGGCACCCGGCGTCTTGGAGAAGCTGAACACCTCCCGCAATCCGTCCAGGCCGACCACCGGCTTGACCTCGGGGTTGGCCAGGATCGCCTTGGGTTCGGAGCCGAACAGCACGCCGGACGGCGTGGGGTGGTAGTAGAACGGCTTGATGCCCATGCGGTCCCGGACCATCACCAGGGTCTCGGTGCGGGAGTCCCAGATGGCGAACGCGTACATGCCGTTGAGCCGTTCCGCGACGGCCGTGCCCCACTCCAGGTAGCCGCGCAGCACCACCTCGGTGTCGCTGTCGGTGCGGAACCGGTGGCCCCTGGCCCGCAGTTCGTCGCGCACCTCGGTGTAGTTGTAGGTCTCACCGCTGTAGACCATGGCGACCGTGCCGTCCCCGGCCGCCGCCGTCATCGGCTGGGCGCCGCCCTCGATGTCGATGACGGCCAGCCGCCGGTGACCCAGCGCCGCGTGCCGGTCGGTCCACGTGCCCCTGGCGTCCGGGCCGCGGCACGCCATCGTCTCCGTCATCGCGTCCAGCGTGACCTGCTCGCTGGTGAGATCCCTGTCGTAGGCGACCCACCCGGTGATACCGCACATGACGTCCCCGCTCGTCCTGTAGTCGTCCCGTTACAGTGTCGCAAACAACATTCATAGCTGATGCAACTAATTTCGTCCACCGCCAATGCGGTGCCAAACGGGAGGACTGGAGGCCTAGGTGGTCGGCGGCGTCGGGTCCGTCGGCGGCGTCGGATCGGTGGGCGGCGGATCGGTCGGCGGCGGGCTCGTGTGGGTCGGCGGGACCGTGTGGGTCGGCGGGACCGTCCGAGTCGGACGCCGGGTGTGGGTCGGGCTGGTCATGGTCGGCTGTGGACCGAAGGTGGAGCGGTGCGTCGTGGTCGACGGCTGCATCGACTGTGTCGTACTGGGCTTCGTCGTCGTCGTGGTCGTCGGCCTGGGCGTGGTCGTGCCGGTCGGGATGAGCACGACCTGGCTGTCACCGCCGGTGTCCTGGCTCTGGACGGGCGCGACCGGGTTCCGCGCCGGCGGGGTGGCGCTGGACGTCGCGGAGACCGTGGCGACGGTGGCCAGGACGGTCGCGAGCACCACACCGGATCCGGCCAGGATGACCAGCGGCCGTGATCTGGTCGGAGTGTCGTCGTCGGGCGGCGCGATCTCCTGGGGACCGTCGATGGGTTCTGTCACAGCACTCTCCTGGGTGGGCGGGTTGCCCAGTCTGCCCTACTCGTTGTCGATCAATAACCGAAGTCCTGGGTCCAGTACCAGCCGTTGGTGTTCAGGCCGATGCCGATGGCGGTGAAGTCGCAGTTCAGGATGTTGGCCCGGTGGCCGGCCGAGTTCATCCAGTCGGTCATCACCTGCCGGGCGCTGGTCTGGCCCTCGGCGATGTTCTCCCCGCCGGGCGTGGGATAGCCGGCGGCCTTCTCGCGGGCGTCGAACGGGACACCGGACGGCGTGGTGTGGTCGAAGTAGTGGTTGACCGACATGTCGTCGCTGTGCGCCTGCGCCGCCCGGGTCAGCCGGGGATCGTCCTTCAGCGCCGCGCAGCCCGCCTGGGCTCTGGCCTGGTCGACCAGGTCGAACACCTCGTCCTGCTGGGTCGGCTCCGGCGTGGTCGTGGGCCTGGGTGCCGGGTGTGTCGTGGTGGCCGGCCGGCGGGTCGTCGTGGTCGCGGTGGTGGTCGTCGGTTTCGGCGGGGGTGTCGTGGTGCCGACCAGCGTCGCCGGTTGGAAGTCGGCCGTGTCGGCGAGGGTGGCCGGGTATAACGTCGTGGACACCGCCATGCCACCCACAGTGACGGCGCCCAGGATGGCAGCCACCAGTGGCACCCGAACGGGCGAGCGTCGGCGGCGTAATCCGCTCACGGACGGGCACCGTACCACCATCCAGGCGTGACCAACCGGGCGAGAAATTGACGATGTCGGTGGCCCGGCAGGATGGTGGGGTGACACCGGACGTGCGCATGACGGCCTGGGTGCACGGCGTCGTGCAGGGAGTCGGGTTCCGCTGGTGGACCCGGACCAGGGCGCTGGAGCTGGGCCTGGTGGGCAGCGCGGCCAACCTGGCCGACGGCCGCGTCGAGGTCGTCGCGGAAGGCCCGAAGGACGCCTGCGACACTCTGCTGGACCTGCTCCGCTCGCCGGCGGCGCCGGGCCGGGTGACCTCGGTGGTGGAGCGCTGGAGCGAGCCACGCGGCGGGATCACCGGGTTCCGGGAACGGTGACGGGGTAACTCACGTGGTGGGCTCGGCGTGACGAAGGGTGTCACCTCCCACTGTTGACCTGGTCGGACCGGTACCCTCGATCGGACGGATTGCTGGGAGGGGCCACGCGCGTATGCACCTGAAAAGCCTGACGCTGAAGGGCTTCAAGTCCTTCGCCTCGGCTACCACGCTGCGCTTCGAACCCGGCATCACCTGCGTGGTCGGCCCGAACGGCTCCGGCAAGTCCAACGTCCTGGACGCGCTGTCCTGGGTGATGGGCGAACAGGGCGCCAAGGCGCTGCGCGGCGGCAAGATGGAGGACGTGATCTTCGCCGGCACCGCCGGTCGGGCGCCGCTGGGCCGCGCCGAGGTGACGCTCACCATCGACAACGCCGACGGCGCGCTGCCCATCGACTACAGCGAGGTGTCCATCACCCGGCGGATGTTCCGGGACGGCGCCAGCGAGTACGAGATCAACGGCAGCTCGTGCCGGCTGATGGACGTCCAGGAACTGCTGTCCGACTCGGGCATCGGCCGCGAGATGCACGTCATCGTCGGCCAGGGGCAGCTCGGCGCGATCCTGGAGTCCAAGCCGGAAGGCCGCCGGGCGTTCATCGAGGAGGCCGCCGGCGTCCTGAAACACCGCAAGCGCAAGGAGAAGGCGCTGCGGAAACTGGACGCGATGCAGGCCAACCTGACCCGGCTGACCGACCTGACCGGCGAACTGCGCCGCCAGCTCAAGCCGCTGGGCAAGCAGGCCGAGATCGCCCGCAGGGCCCAGGCGGTGCAGGCCGAGCTGCGCGACGCCCGGCTCCGGCTGTACGCGGCCGACCTGGTCGCCCAGCGCGACGACCTGGCCAGGGACGAGGCCGACGAGTCGGCCGCCCGCGCCCGCCGCGCCGAGGTGGAGCAGGCGTTGCAGTACGCCCAGTCCGAGCAGAACGAACTGGAGGAACTGCTCGCCGCCGACGAACCGAAGCTGACCGCCGCCGCGGACACCTGGTACCGGCTGTCCGCATTGGAG
>DATEPR010000558.1:0-2568 GCA_035273045.1 Pseudonocardiaceae bacterium
CCGGACGACCGGCCGGCTGACCGTGGGCAGGCTGGGCTCGGTCGGGTTCTACTCGGCGTCGGTGGTGAAGCTGTTCGTCGTCGTCGACCTGCTGTACCAGGAGGAACACGGCGCGCTGACGCTGACCTCGGCCGCCCGCAACGACATCACGCGGGCGCTGGAGCTGTCCGACGACAACGCGATGGACGCCCTCTGGGTGAAGTACGACGGGCCCGCGCTGGTCACCGACATGATCAGGATCGCCGGGCTGCACGACACCGTGCTGGACGAGGCCGACCCCGGCGAATGGGGCGAGACGAAGATCTCCGCCCGGGACGTGCTGGCCGTGTGGAACTTCGCGATCACCAAGCTGGCGCCCGCCGACCGGGACACCGTGATCGACGACACGCACCACGCCGCCAACAACGGCGCCGACGGCTTCGACCAGGCGTTCGGGCTGCTGGAACCACCGAGGTCGCCGACGGTGAAGGCCAAGCAGGGCTGGATGATCGCCGGCTCCACGATGATCCTGAACACCACCGGCGTGCTCGGCTCGGACAACCAGTACCTGGTGGCGATCCTCACCAAGCAGTCCGCGGGGCTGGGCTATCCGGCCGGCCGGGAGAACGTCAACAAGGCCAGCAGCGCGGTGCAGAAGATCCTGGCCCCGGCCACCAAGTAGCGCGCTCCCGGCAGCCTCGTCGGTGGCAGGTGTCAGACTCGTCTGGTGCGGGACGAGTACGCGGCCGACCCCGGTGACACGGCTGACGGCACGATCGGCCGGAAGTTGCTCGCCAGGATCCTGGCCGGCGTGCCGCACGGCGAGTCGCCGCTGACCCACGTCGCCGACCTGCCGGCCAGCATCGCCACCCACACCGACTGGCCCGCCTGGGCCGACCCGGCCGTGGTCGCGGCCCTGCGGGACGTGGGCGTGCCGCAACCGTGGCGGCACCAGGTGATCGCCGCCGACCTCGCGCACTCCGGGCAGCACGTCGTGGTCGCCACCGGCACCGGTTCCGGCAAGTCGCTGGCCTACCAGTTACCGGTGCTGTCCGGCCTGCTGGCCGACCGGAAGGCGAGCGCGCTCTACCTGTCCCCCACCAAGGCGCTGGGCGCCGACCAGCTGCGCGCGATCCGCGCCCTGGACCTGCCCGACGTGCGCGCCGCGGCCTACGACGGCGACACCCCGATGGCGGAGCGGGACTGGGTGCGCGCGCACGGCCGCTGGGTGTTCACCAACCCCGACATGCTGCACCGCGGGATCCTGCCGCAGCACGGCCGCTGGGCGCGCCTGTGGCGCCGCTTGTCGTACGTGGTGGTCGACGAGTGCCACGCCTACCGGGGTGTGTTCGGCTCGCACGTGGCGCTGTTGCTGCGCAGGCTGCGCCGGGTCGCCGCCCGGTACGGCTCGCACCCGGTGTTCGTGCTGGCGTCCGCGACGGTGGCCGACCCGGCCGCGTCGGCGTCCCGGCTGACCGGCGTCGACTGTGTGGCCGTGACCGACGACGACTCGCCGCGCGGCGGGCGGACCGTGGCCCTGTGGGAACCGCCGCTGCTGCCCGAGTTGCGCGGTGAGAACGGCTCGCCGGTGCGCAGGCAGGCCGGTACCGAGGCGGCGCGGATCATGGCCGACCTGGTCATCGAGGGCGCGCGTACGCTGGCGTTCGTGCGTTCCCGCCGCAGCGCCGAACTGACCGCGCTGGCCGCGAAACGGACGCTGGCCGAGGTGTCGGCCGAGCTGCCGGACCGGGTCGCCGCCTACCGGGCCGGCTATCTCGCCGAGGACCGGCGGGCGCTGGAGAAGGCCATGGACAGCGGCGACCTGCTGGGCGTGGCCAGCACGAACGCGCTGGAGCTGGGCGTGGACATCGCCGGGCTGGACGCGGTCGTGGTGGCCGGCTACCCGGGCACGCTCGCGTCGTTCTGGCAGCAGGCCGGGCGGGCCGGCCGGTCCGGGGACGGCGCGCTCGTGGTGTTCGTGGCCAGGGAGGACCCGCTGGACACGTACCTGGTGCACCACCCGAAGGCGATGCTGGAACGGCCGGTCGAGGCCACCGTGCTCGACCCGACCAACCCGTACGTGCTGGCACCGCACCTGGCGTGCGCCGCGGCCGAGATGCCGCTCACCGACGACTGCCTGCCCGACTTCGGCGGCGCCGCCGCCCGCGCGCTCGTCGACGAGCTGGTCGCCGAGCGGGCGCTGCGCCGCAGGCCCACCGGCTGGTACTGGACGTCCCGCGAGCGGCCGCACGCGTCGGTGGACATCCGCGGTTCCGGCGGCGTGCAGGTCGCGGTCGTCGAGGCCGACTCCGGCCGGCTGCTGGGCACGGTCGACCCTGGCGCGGCCTGCCGCACCGTGCACGCCGGCGCGGTGTACCTGCACCAGGGTGTGTCGTACGTGGTCGACGAACTGCACCTGGACGACGGCCTGGCGCTGGTGCACGCCGAGGATCCGGAGTGGACCACCTCGCCGCGCGACATCGTGGACATCTCCGTGGTGCGTGAGCTGGACCGCCGCGACTTCGCCGGCGTCAGCACCGTGCTCGGCGAGGTCGACGTGACGTCGCAGGTGGTCGGCTACCTGCGCAG
>DATEPR010000559.1:0-3898 GCA_035273045.1 Pseudonocardiaceae bacterium
TGCTGGCGGGCGAACTGGACGCGTTGCTGCGGGCGGCGGTGAGCGCGGCCCGCCGCGTGCACCGCGAGACGTCGTTCGTGGCGGCGGGCCGGTCGGTCGGCTCGACCGCGGTGGAGGCCGCCGCGAGCTGGTGGGCGGCGCGGCCGCTGGCCGTGGCGCACGCGGTGTCCGACCACGGTGGCTCACCGTGCTTCCTGTGCGGCGAGGAGACCGCGGTGCCGGTCTCGTCCGGTGGCCTGGCCGGACGCCGGCTGCTCATGGTCGGCGCGGGCCAGATCGCCAACGCCGTGGTGGCCAGGGCGACCCAGTCGGGTGCGTCGGTGACCGTGTGCAACCGCACCTTGCGGCACGCCGAACGGTTCGCCGCGGTCGGCGCCACGGTGGTCGACCTCAGCGAGATGGAAGCCTGTCTGCGCACGTCCGATGTGGTCGTGGTGGGCACCGCGGCCCCGCACCCGCTGGTCGACGCCGAGCTGGTCGCCCGGGTCAGGGCCGAGGAGAGCTCGCCGTTGCTGCTGGTCGACCTGTCCGTGCCGCGCAACGTCGACCCGGACGTCCGGCGCCTGCCCGGGGTCGACCTGATCGACCTGGCCGACCTGCGTGGCTCCGGTTCCGCCGACGCGGCCACGCTGGCCGCCGACGTGGCCGTGGCCGAGCGGGTGCTGAGCGCCGAGCTGGACCGCTTCGGTCACTGGTTGCGGGCTCGCTCGGCCGCCTCGGCGGTGCGTCGCCTGCGGGCCGAGGCCGACGACGTCGGCAGGCAGGAGTACGACCGGGTCGCGGGCCGGTTGCCCGCGGACGCCCGCGCGCTGCTCGAACTGGCCGTGCACCGGACCGTGCACCGGCTGATCCACGCACCCACGCAGGCCCTGTTGGACGCCGCCGCCACCGGCAACGGCGAACTGGTCGAGACACTGGCCAAAGCGCTGAGCCCACAACCGACGATGCCCGCGGAGACCGCGGTCTGACGACCGCTTCCCGAGCCTCGGCCGCACACCCTGGCACTGGCCGGTGTGCGGCCGTGTCATGTGTTGGGCGGTCCGCCCCAGACGGGCGCGTTCGACGACGTCAGGCGCTGATCAGGCGGGCGCAGCACACGCCGCCGTCGGTGGGGCCGGACGCGGCGCGCAGGCCGGTCACCCCGGCACCGTCGAGCAGCCCGGACACCAGGGCCGCGTTCATCGCGCAGATCAGCTCACGGCGTGTCTCGGCCAGCTCGGCGAAGATGCAGTTGCCCATCATCAGTTCGCATCCGCGCTGGTGGGGTTGGAAACCCATCTCGGCGAGCGTGTTCTCCACGGCCGCGCGGCGGGCGGCCGCGCCGCGGTGTTCGGACCGCAACGAAGTACCCAGCCGGCGGCCCACCTCGGTCGCCACGCGCTCGTCCGCGGCCCGTCCGTTGCCGTTCAGGCCGGGCTCGGACAGCGCCGCCGCCATGATGGCGGCGGCCAGGGCGTAACCGGTCTGTGGCACGGTGACCGCGAAGCGGCGCTGGGAAACGCTGTACAGCTTGGCCGGACGGCCGGCACCGGGTCCGACCCGGCCGGACAGGCGGCGGTAGTCGACGTCGAGCAGGCCCACGTCGGCCAGCCGGTCCAGGTGGAATGCGGCCAGCTTGCGGGAGATCCCCACCGCCTCGGCGGCCTCGTCGCGGCCCACCGGCGAGTGGCGATCGCGCACGTGCTCGTAGAGCCTGCGCCGCACCGGCTCGGCGAACAACGCCACCGCCGCGAGTTCATCCACCGTGTTCATCCAGCCACACCCGAGCCGCGGGTGCCCTCCTTCTCCCAGTGTATGCCGAGTACTTGACCTTCGGGTACGCCAGGAGTCAACTGACTCACCCTGTTGTCCCCCGAGGAACAGCCTGTGTCGAACGCAGGCCCGACTCCGGATCATACTCGCGTCGCGGCAAAACCGGGACCAGACCAGGCGATCCGTATCCTTGCGGGATTGTGCCCGGCTGTCTGGCAGCATGTGCCCGGTGCGCCATGTGACCGATGACGAACGCCGCGCGAGACTTGCCACCCGGCACGCGCTGGCCCCGGCCCTTCACGCCGTGGCACCGGAGGCGGTCGTGCGGGCGATGACCGCACTGCATGCCACCGAACCCGCAACGGTCTACTTGTCCTGCTGGGCCCGGATGACGGCGTTCGAACTCGCCGACCTCGATCGTGCGCTGTACGACGAGCGAAGCGTGGTGAAGCAGTTGGCCATGCGGCGCACCTTGTTCCTGTTCCCACGGCAACTGTTGCCCGCGGTATGGCCCAGCGCCGCCGCCCGGGTCGCGACAACGCAACGGGCCAGGATGTCCAAACAGATCGTCAGATGCAACATCGCCGAGGACGGTGCGGATTGGTTGGACCGCGCCCGGGCCGCGGTGGTGGCGGCACTGACCGACGTGCCGGAAGGCCGCACCGCGGTTGAGATACGTGCCGCCGTGCCGATGATCGACGTGAGATCGGTGGTGCCGGCGGGGGAGTCGTTCTCGTCGTCCAGTGTGCTGGTCTACGCGGGCCTGTGCGGTGACATCGTGCGCGGTGTCAATACCGGTGGCTGGTACACCTCGCGGCCGCGGTGGACATTGACGCGGCACTGGCTGGGTGAGCTGCCCCCGTGGTGCCGGGCCGGTGACGGATATCGCGAGCTGGTGCGGCGCTGGCTGTACACCTTCGGTCCGGGCACTGAGGACGACATCGTGTGGTGGCTCGGTGCCACCAGGACCGTCGTGCGGGCCGCACTCGCCGAACTCGGCGCCGTCACGGTGTCCCTGGACGACGGCGGCACGGGCTGGCTGCTGCCCGACGACCTGGCCGAGGTGCCCGATCCTGGTCCGTGGGTGGCTTTGCTGCCGGTGCTGGATCCGACCGTGATGGGCTGGCGGGGCCGCGACTTCTACCTGGGCCCGCACGGCGACCGGGTCTTCGACGCCAGGGGCAACGGCGGCACGACGGCGTGGGCGGACGGCCGGATCGTGGGTTGCTGGGTGCAGGACGAGGCAGGCGTGGTGGAGGTGCGGTTGCTGGAACGGGTCACCGCCCGCACCCGCCGCGCCCTGGACGCCGAGGCGGCCCGGCTGACCGCGTGGCTGGCCGGCCTGCGCATCGCCAGCGTCTACCGGTCACCGGCGATGAACGCCGTGGCCGGCCACGGTGGACAGTGAGGGTCAGAAGACCTGTTCCGGGCGGTCGGCGCCGGCGACCTCGACGACCACCTGTGTCGACTTGACCACGGCGACCGCCAGCACGCCCGGCGCCAGGCCGAGGTCGCGGACCGCCTCCGCGCTCATCAGCGACACCAGCCGGTGCGGACCGCACTGCATCTCCACCTGCGCCATGACGCGATCCGACGTCACGTCGGTGACGAGGCCGACGAACTTGTTGCGGGCCGACCTGGCCACGTCCGTCGGATCGGGCAACTGGTTGGCCTGGGCCTTGGCGAACTGCGCCAACTCGGCCCCGTCCACCACCTTGCGGCCGGACGAGTCGGTGCCCGCGGACAGGCGGCCTGCCTCCACCCAGCGGCGCACGGTGTCGTCACTGACGCCGAGCAGGCGGGCGACTTCGGCGAAACGAAAACTCGGCACGTGCAGACGATAGTCCCCGTGCCGGGGCAGGGCGCGTCCACAGTGGGTCAGCCGTCCTGGACGTCCGTACCGTCGCCGCGCGCGAGTCCTGTGTGGTCAGTCGCGTCGGCATCCCGTCGGGCGATCCATGATCGGCTGGGCGGGCACTCCGGAGCCGTGGCCGAACCCGTCACTGAGCGAGATGTCGCCTTCGCGAACGTGGCGACGGCTGTCCGCCCTTAGGATCGCTGTCCGGGCCGCCGCGCATCCGTGCCGGCGGCCGGTCGTTGGTCATGACGAGCAGCTGGTAAGGAACGCGATGGCACACCCGGCTCG
>DATEPR010000560.1:0-2413 GCA_035273045.1 Pseudonocardiaceae bacterium
AAGCCGGACTCGGTGATGACGCGCACCACCCAGCCGCCGCCGGTGTAGGTGGGGATGGTGAACGGGTCCTCGTTGAGCGACTTGGAGTCGTCGTAGAGCTGGGTGAGGTCGATGTCGGTGACGGTGCCGCGGCCCTCGCAGCGGACGCACATGCCGCCGGTGCGGGAGAAGGTCACCTTCGCCGCCTTGCTCGCGCCGCGCTCGACCGTGATCGAACCGCTCGCGCGCACCGACGGGACGTTGAAGGAGAACGCGTTCGGCGGGCCGACGTGCGGCTGCCCGAGCCGGCTGAAGAGGATGCGCAGCAGCGCGTTGGCGTCGGTCGCGGTGCCCACCGTGGACCGGGTGTCGGCGCCCATGCGCTGCTGGTCGACGATGATCGCGGTGGTCAGCCCTTCGAGCACGTCGACGTCGGGCCGGGCCAGCGTCGGCATGAAACCCTGCACGAAGGCGCTGTACGTCTCGTTGATCAGGCGCTGCGACTCCGCCGCGATCGTGTGGAACACCAGCGAACTCTTGCCCGATCCGGAGACGCCGGTGAACACGGTCAGCCTGCGCTTCGGGATCTCGACGCTGACGTCCTTGAGGTTGTTCACCCGCGCGCCGTGCACCCGGATCAGGTCGTGGGTGTCCGCGGCGTGCGGTGTCGTTCTCCTGGCCTTGCTCGCCGTGGTGCTCATCGTCTCTCCATCCGTTCGGCCGGCCCGGTCCGGCTCAGCTGTCCTGCAACAGTCCGAGGACGTTGCCGTCGGGGTCGGTGACGGTGGCCACCAGGCGGCCGCCGCCCACGTCGTGCGCCGGCTCCCGCACGGTGGCGCCCGCGGCGGTCACCTCGGCCAGCTTGGCCTCGATGTCCGACACGTGCCAGTAGGCCACCGGCGAGGTCATGCCCTGCGGTCCGCCGCCGGGCACCAGGCCGATCTGCTGGCCGGCGGTGTCGTAGCCGACGTAGTACGACGAGTCGGCCTGCGGCGCCAGGCCGAGCAGTGCGGTGTAGACGGCCTTGGCCTTCTCCAGGTCGGAGACGGGGTGCAGTACGGTCCGGACGCCCTGGGTCTCGCTCATGGTCACTCCTTGGTCGCTCGCGTGGTGTGGTTTCGTCCACTGCGGCAAACGCTAGGTGAGGCCAGGCGGGGGCGCTTCTCGATTCCTGATCGGTCTATCCGCGCACCTCGGCGAGCACCGCGTCGGCGAACGCCGGCCACGCCTTCTTGGCCCAGTCACCGAAGATCCGGTCGGTGAGCACGACGGCGGCGACACCGGCCGCCGGGTCCACCCAGAGGAACGTGCCGGACCGGCCGAAGTGGCCGTACGTGCGCGGCGAGTTGCCCGACCCGGTCCAGTGCGGGTCCTTGTGGTCGCGCAGCTCGAATCCCAGGCCCCAGTCGTTGTGCTGCTGGTAGCCCAGTCCCGGCAGGACACCGGCCAGGCCGGGGAACGCCACCGTGGTCGCCTCCCGGGCCGTGGCCGGGTCGATCAGCTTGGGACTGTGCAGCTCCGCGGCCAACCGCACCAGGTCCTCCACTGTGGACTCCGCGTCGGCGGCGGGCGAGCCGGCCAGGTGGGTCCGCGTCATGCCCAGCGGGCGCAGCACGGCGTCGGCCAGGTACTCGGCGAACGGGATGCCGCACGCCGCCTGCACGGTGTCGGCCAGCACCTCGAAACCGGCGTTGGAGTACAACCTGCGGTTGCCCGGCGGCGCGACCACCTTGTGCTCGTTGAACGCCAGGCCAGACGCGTGCGCGATGAGGTGCCGGACCGTGGCACCGGGCGGCCCGGCCGGCTGGTCCCACTCGACGGCGCCCTCCTCGACCGCGATCAGGGTCGCGTAGGCGGTGAGCAGCTTGGTGACCGACGCCAGCGGGAACACCTGGTCCACCGGGCCGTGGGCGCCCAGCACCTGGCCGGCCGAGTCCACGACCGCGCCGGCCGCCCGCTCCACCGGCCAGTCCTCGATGACGCGCACGCTGTCCATGGCCAAGACCGTACGTGACCGCCTGCCCTCGGCCGTGGGTACCTCGAACGTGAGCGGCCGCCGGGAACCGCTTCACGGGCCGTCGATTTCCCAATTCCCCGATGAATGAATCCACGCACCCTGCGGAAGTAATTCCCGCAGGGTGCGAAAATGGGTTCGTGAAGGATCCCACCGCGTGGCCGGCACTGGTGTACGCCATACCGATGCGCACCCGATTCCGGGGTGTCACCCTGCGCGAGGGGATGCTGCTGCACGGCCCGGCCGGCTGGGGTGAGTTCAGCCCGTTCCTGGACTACGACGACCGGGAGTGCGTCCCGTGGCTGGCGTCGGCCGTCGAGGCGGCCGCCGACGGCTGGCCGGCCCCGGTTCGCGACCGGGTGCCGGTCAACTGCACCGTGCCGGTCCTGCCCGCCGAGCAGGCCCACCGGCTGGCCGCCG
>DATEPR010000561.1:0-5474 GCA_035273045.1 Pseudonocardiaceae bacterium
TTGCGCAGGCAGCCGGCCACCACCCGCACCCCGGTCGCCGCGGCCCGCACGCACAGCGACGCGCCGTTCGGCGACGGCACGGCCAGCAGCGTGCCGGCCGGAACGTCCAGCAGTGACGACGGCCGCAGGTTCCACGACCGCTCACCGGCGAGCACCGCACCGGCCGCCTTCGCAGCATCGGCGGCCCGCTCGTCCCGGTACGGCAGCGGCAGGATCCGCGCCCCTCTGCCCACCGCGACGTCCACGGCGGTGCTGAACGACAGGACGTCCACGATCACCAGCACGCCGCACTCGGCGGCCAGCGCGTCCACCCCGTCCGGACCCCATTCGAACCGGATGTCGTAGCCGCTCTGGGCGTAGACCGCGTCCGTCACGAGGGCCAGGGTGCCAGGTCCGGCCGCCGCGATGGCAGAATTCCGGCGTGCGCGTCTACATCGGCTCCGATCACGCCGGCTTCGAGCTCAAGGCCCATCTGGTCGAGCGACTGCGCGGAGCCGGGCACGACGTCGTCGACGTCGGTGCCCCCAGCTATCTGGCCGACGACGACTACCCGCCGTACTGCGTGGAAGCCGCCCGCCGCACCGTCGCCGACGATGCCAGCCTGGGCGTCGTGATCGGCGGTTCCGGCAACGGCGAGCAGATCGCCGCGAACAAGGTGCCCGGCTGCCGGGCCGCGCTGGCCTGGAACCAGACCACGGCGCAACTGGCGCGGGAACACAACAACGCGCAGGTCGTGGCCGTCGGCGCCCGCATGCACACCCCGGACGAGGCGACCGCGATCGTCACCACGTTCCTCGCCACGCCGTTCTCGCACGGCGAACGGCACCAGCGGCGGATCGACATGCTCGCCGAGTACGAGCGGACCGGCACCCCGCCCCCGCTGCCGGAGACCTGACCCATGCCGGAAGGCCACACCCTGCACCGGCTGGCCCGGCTGCACCAGCGCAGGTACGCCGGGTCGCCGGTCGCCGTGTCCAGCCCCCAGGGCAGGTTCGCCAACGGTGCGTCCCTTGTGGACGGAAAGGTGCTGGTGCGGGCCGAGGCGTACGGCAAGCACCTGTTCCACTACTACGGCCGCGATCTCGCCGTGCACGTCCACCTCGGCCTGATCGGCGGGTTCACCGAGGCCGAACTGCCCGTCACCGCACCGGTCGGGCAGGTCAGGATGCGACTGGTCGGCCCGACCCACTGGACCGACCTGCGCGGCCCCAACATCTGCGAGGTGCTGACCGGCGTCGAGGTGCGCGCCATCCGGGCCCGGCTGGGCGCCGACCCGCTGCGCCGGGACGCCGACCCGGACGCCGCCTACCGCAGGATCAGCAGGTCCAAGATGCCGATCGGCGCGCTGCTGATGGACCAGAAGGTGGTCGCCGGCGTGGGCAACGTCTACCGGGCGGAGATCCTGTTCCGGCACGGCGTGCACCCGATGCGTGAGGGCCGCGAGGTGGACACCGACCTGTGGCGGGCCATGTGGGACGACCTGGTGAGGCTGATGCGCTACGGCGTGCGCACCGGCCGCATCGACACGGTCCGCCCGGAACACTCGCCCAAGGCCACCGGCCGGGCACCCCGCCAGGACCGGCACGGCGGCGAGGTGTACGTCTACCGGCGCACCGGAATGCCCTGTCTCGTGTGCGGCACACCGGTGGCCATGACCGAACTGGCCGGCCGCAACCTGTACTGGTGCCCGGTCGACCAGCCGTCGTGAACCTCCCGCCGGCTTTGGCCGCCGAGCGGTTTCGTGCCGCGCGGGTGGCCCGGCTGGCCACCGTGGACGCCACCGGCCGGCCCCACCTGGTGCCCGTCGTGTTCGCCGTCGACGGCGAGACGGTGGTCCTCGCGATCGACCACAAACCCAAGGCCCGCCGGGATGTCCGGCGCCTAGCCAACATCGCCGCCAACCCCGCGGTGTCGCTGCTCGTCGACCACTACGACGACGACTGGTCGGCTCTGTGGTGGGTCAGGGCGGACGGCGACGCGACCGTGGTCGACGACCCGGCCGCGATGGCCGGCCCGATCGACCTGCTGGTCGCGAAATACCCGCAGTACCAACGAACCCGCCCGGCCGGACCGGTGATCCTGGTGCGGGTGCACACGTGGCGCGGCTGGGCGGCGTGACGGCGTCAGCTCAGCCGAACGCCATGTGACCCAGCCAGAAGTCCAGCCAGGCCCGGTCGCCACTGACGGCCAGGCCGTCCACCGTGCGCCGCCGGTAGACCAGGAACAGCAACTCCACCAGCGTCCCGTGCACGGTCACCGCAGCCGGTGCCGCTTCCCGCCGCCATCTGATCACGTCACCGGTGCAGTCGACGAACCAAGTGTCCGGCGCGTCCGTCGCCGCCAGCGCGATGGTGTGTCCCGGCCCGAGCAGTTCGCGCTTCGCCGGGCGGATCTGGAAATGCTCCGGTCGCGTCCAGCTCCGCCCACTCGTCCAGCGCGTCGACCGCCACGTCCGCGGCCAGGTCGAACCCGGTCCCGGCGGCCAGCGTGGCGTCCGCCCGGTGCATCGCCGTCTCGTGGGTGAAACGGCGGGCGTAGAACGAGGTGGTGTCGTAGTGGAACGGCGCCCACAGGTGCTCGTCCGGTCCGGCGGCGCGCAGCGCGTCGGCGAGCAGCACCGCCCCCTCCCGCAACCAGTCCACGGGCGGCTCGACGGTGTCGTCACCGGCCAGGTCGCGCATCTCGTCGTCCGGCAGGAACTCGGTCGCCCGGGTGCGCACGGTCTCCGCCGCCCACCGGTGCCCGTAGCCGATGTGCCGCACCAGGTCACCGAGACTCCAGTTCGGGCACGACGGCACCCGTGCCCGCAGGTCGGCGTCCTTGATCGCGGCGGTGAGCAGTTCGGTCTGGGTGACGATCTCGGCGCAGTAGCGGTCGAAGTCCACCGTCATTCCTCCCACACCGGTTCGCTGGGCAACCCGAGCTCGGCCCGCGCCGCGTCCACCAGTTCCTGGACCAGCGCCGTCTTCGCCCTGGTGTACGCCAGGCCGGTGGTGATCTCCCGCTTCAGCGCGGCATAGCGGTCCCGGTCGGCCGGATGGCCGAGCAGCCAGTCCCGCATCAGCCGGCCACGCCGGGTCGTAGTCGACGACGGTCATCATGCGCCCAGGCTCAGGACGGCGACCAGGTGCTCCAGCACCGCGGTGTCGCCGGTGCGCGCCACTTCGCCCAGCTGCGGCCGGTTCAGCAGCCAGCAGTCCAGGTCCACGGCGTTCGCCCGGCACTCGGCCGCGGCTGGGCCGTCCGCGTTCTGGGCGACGGTCAGATCCGGCTCGTCGTACACCTTGCCCGACGGCGAGGTCCCGGTGAACCGCCCCAGGGTGACCAGCCAGGCGTCACCGGTGTCGGTAGTGGTCAGGCGGACCGTCTTCGCCGGCTCAGGGGTGAACGTGCCCCATTCCGGGAGGTAGCTGTACAGCACCCGCAGCGTCTCGTCGATGCCGTCGGCGGCCAGCGCCGTGTCCATCGCGGTGCGGTCACCCGCGGTCAACTCGGCGTCCAACCGGTGGATGAACGCCTCGTGCGCCATCCGGCGCCGCACGAAACCCACGTTCCCCGGTGGCGCCGACCACGTCCAGGTCGGCGAGTCCGGCGACCGCTCGCGCAGCACCCGCACCAGTTCCCGCGAGTTGTCCGCGTGGAACGCGAACAGTTCTTCCCGGTCCGCCGGCCGCTTCGGCTTCAGTTGTTCCGCCTCGTCGCCGGTCACGCCGTCCCGGACGACCGTCGACCACCACCAGTGCACCTCGCCCAGGTGCCACAACAGGTCGTCGGCGTTCCAGTCCGGACACGTCGGCACCCGGGCGTCCGGCGCCGCGTCCCGCAGCACGGCGCCGAACCGGGCGGAGTCCCTGACCAGATGCTCGATGTAGTCGAGGTTGCGCGTCATCACAAGCACCCTAGCGGCGTGGCCCGACGATCAGCCTGGCATTTTGCGCGGCTCAGTCGGTGAACGTCGGGTCGGCGCCGTGCGTCCGCGGGGCGCGACCCTTCGGCTCCTCCCAGTCCTCCTGCCGGCCCAGCGCGGTCAGGTCCAGCCACGAGTAGGCGCTGCCGAGCTGGTCGGTGCCGCGCGCCCAGGTCGAGTAGGTGTGGAACACGCGGTCCCCGTCCCGCAGGAAACAGCTCACCCCGGGCACCTCGGCCGACTCGACGCCGAGCTGGTCGTCACCGGACTCCTCCCGGGTGCGGTAGTTGTACTCGACCGGCGCCACCGACTCGTCCAGCGTGGCGTTGAAGTCGTAGTTGAAGTCGGAGCCGAACGACGAGTACCAGGGGAAGCGCCATCCCTTGGCCCGCGCGTTGGCGGCCAGCTTCGGGTAGGGCGCCCGCGACACGCCGACGAACGTGGTGTCCCGCGACCACAGATGCTCGAACAACCCCGGCGACATCTCGTCCAGACCCGCCGTGCACCCCGGACACGCGGTCTCCCACGCCGGGTCGAACATGACGTGCTGGAGCAGCAGTTGGCTGCGCCCCTCGAACATGTCCAGCAGCGTCGCCCTGCCCGCGGCCCCCTCGAAGACGTACTCCTTCGTCACGGCCACCATCGGCAGCCGGCGCCGGTCCGCGTTCAACTCGTCGCGCATCCGGGTCAGCTGCTTCTCCCTGGCCAGCAACTCCTTGCGCGCGATCAGCCACTGCTCCCGCGAGGTGACTTCCGGCAAACTCATGAGACCTCCCTCGGCCGGTGACCCCGGCTGCTCCAGGGCCGTTCGTGACGACGACGAACGGCGAGCCACCAGATGGACAGGTTAGGTCACCACAGTTTCCCAGCCACCAGTCGCAGTTTCGCCGTCCAGCTCCACCGCCCGGGCGGCGTCGCCACCATGGCCGACGTCGGTGCCAGATGCGGACCATCCGCTGTTGATCGGCAAGTCCCTGGGAACGAACTCGACCGCGATCCCTCCGAGCCCCAGGTTGTGAGGGTGTCCTGGTAGGTGGAGCACCGACGTAGACTCGATCACCGTGGCGACAAGGCCGGGAGCGCGCTTCGATCCGCAAAGCCTGATCGGTTTGCCCACCGACGAGGCTGTACGCCAGATAGAAGCAGCACGCTTGACGCCGGCCGTCATAGACGCCGACGTGGCGGCGACGATGCAGTGGGTGTCCGGCTTGGTGCGCATCTGGGTTCGAGATGGGCATGTGGAGGCGGCGACGGCGGACATCTGAGCGGACAGCGCGGCCACATTCCGGAGCGTTCGGGTCGTTTTAGATAGTCCCGTCGCGTCACATTGCTCCCTGGAAGGTCGCTGGCTTGCTCATGCCCCACACTGTTTCGGAGCTCTCAGCGTAGGTGTCGAACAGGTCGCCTGCTGAGAGCCGCCGCAGGTGCGGAGTTCCAAGCGTGGTTTTACCGGACCGTTCTTCCTCGCTGCGTCTGCTCGTGAGAAGGCCGAGCAGGAAACCAAGAAGCGCGCCGACGACCAGGGCAAAGACGATCTGAACGACGGCGCGGCGGGTGCTCTGGTAAC
>DATEPR010000562.1:0-4834 GCA_035273045.1 Pseudonocardiaceae bacterium
GTGCGCAGGATGCTGCCGCCGGCCGCCGCGGTGCCCTGCTGCTGGGCGCAGCCGGCCGCCAGGACCAGTGCCACGCCGGCACCGAGGACGGCTCCCAGGTGTCTCATGTCGCTAGGACGGACCACCGGTGCTCCCGGGTTGCACACGGTCAGCGCTGCTCGGCGAGCACCGAATCCAGCTTGGCCAGGGTCGCCTCGATGCCCTTGGTGTTGCGGTCCAGGAATCCGGTGACGCCGTACAAGGCGCCGCCCGGCGCGGTGGACCAGTCGAACGTCTCGGAGACCTCGGTGGTCTCGTCGTCGATCGGCCGCAGCTCCCAGCGCCACCGGTGGCCGGCGAAGTGCCGCCACGCGATCAACCGGTCCCGCTCGTACTCGACGACCTTGTTGGTGATCCGGTAGGGCATGCCCAGCTTCATGCTCATGCCGAACCGGGAACCGAGTTCCAGCCGCTCCGGCTGGACGCCGTGCGGTGCCACCACGGTGCCCGAGCCGTCGATCAGCGGGTGCTTGGACGGGTCGGCCAGCAGGTCGAAGACCCGCCTGGCGGGAGCGTGGACGACCACCGTCCTGGTGATCTTCTTGTCACTCACGCCCGTCACTGTAGAGCGTCGTCGGCACCGCGGGGCGTGACCGACCTGAGTTGGCGTGGTACCGAATCCGGCCGGGGTGGCGGCGGGCCGACCGCGATCCGGGCGCTGGTCACGGCCGTGCCGCTGGTCAGCGCCAGGACCGGGTCCAGGGCCAGGGAACGCACCTCGGGCAGGTCGGCGGACAGCGTCGCCACCCGCAGCACCAGATCGGCCAGGGCGGTCAGGTCGGCCGCTTCGCTGCCCTGGTAGCCGGCCAGCAGCGCGGCCGACCGGGGCGCCCGGACCAGGCGGGCGGCGTCCGCGTCGGTCAGCGGGACGGCGCCGTAGGCCCGGTCGCCGAGCAGGTCGCTGACGATGCCGGACAGCCCGAAGTACACCAGCGACCCGAACGCCGGGTCGTCCTGCAACCCGATGACGCAGGACACGCCGCGTTCCGCCATCCGCTGCACGATCACATCGTCCACTCCGGACACAGCGCGCACGTCCCGGTAGGCGGTGCGGACGGCGTCTCCTGTGGCCACGTCCAGCCGGACGCCGACCAGGTCGTCGCGGTGCCGCAGCTTCTCGCTGGTGGATTTCACCGCGACCGGGTAGCCGAGCGCGTCCGCCGCCGTCACCGCGGCCGCCTCGGTGGCCGCCCGCCGGAACGGCACCACGTCGATGCCGTAACACCGCAGCAGCCGCAACGACTCCTCGTCGGTCAGCAGCCGCCCACCGTCCACAGTAGTCATCATCTCGGCGACCAGCTCACGGGCCCGGTCCACCTGGATGCCGGCCGGCCGGACGAACTCGCCCTGCGGCGCCGACCGCCAGCGCGCATACCGCACCGCCCTGGCCAGCGCCTGGACGGCCCGTTCCGGGCTGGCGTAGGACGGCACCGACCCGTAGCCGGGCGTGCCGTCCGGGCCGGGCACGGCCAGTTCCGCCGGCACGCCCTCCACGGCCAGGAACGTCGACACCACCGGCTTGCTCGCGGTGCCGCCCTCGTCCACCACGGCGCGCAGCGCGCGGGCGTACTCGTTGCCCGGCACCGCGAGCGCCGGCACGAACACGATCACCACCGCGTCCACGTCGTCCCGGCGCAGCATGTCCCGGACGGCGGCGGCGACCTGCTCCGGTGTCGCGTCCGGGCCGGTGTCCACCGGGTCTGCGGCCAGCCGCAGGTCCTGCGCCAGCACGGTCTCCGCGGCCAGCAGCCCGATCGCGGACGAGTTGCCCACCACGCCGATCCGCTCCCCCGCCGGCAGCGGCTGGTTGGCCAGCAGCAGCGCGGTGTCGAACAGTTCGGCCAGCGTCGCCACCCGGATCACGCCGGACTGCTCGAACAGCGCCCGCACGCTGGCCTCGTCCACCGGCACCGACGTCGCCGCCAGGCCGGGCCGCAGCGCGTGCCGGCCGGACCGCACCACCACGACCGGTTTGTGCCTGGCCAGCCGCCTGGCCAGCCGGGCGAACTTGCGCGGGTTGCCGAACGACTCCAGGTACAGCAGCACCACCTGGGTGGCCGGATCGGTCTCCCAGTACTGGAGCAGGTCGTTGCCGGACACGTCGGCCCGGTTGCCGGCGGACACGAACGTGGACAGGCCGAGGCCCCTGGTCCGGGCGTCGGCCAGGATGCCGATGCCCAGAGCACCGGACTGGCAGAAGAAACCGGCCCGGCCGGCGCCGGGCAGCGCGGGCGCCAGCGTCGCGTTGAGCCGGACCGAGGGATCGGTGTTGAGCACGCCCAGCGCGTTCGGGCCGACCACCCGCATGCCGTGCGCCCGCGCCTGCGTCACCAGCCGGCGTTCCGCGCCACCGCCGTCCGGCCCGGCGTCGGCGAACCCCGACGACAGCACCACCAGCGTCCGCACACCCTTGGCCAGGCAGGCGTCCAGCACGTCGTCCACCCCGGCCGCCGGGATCGCCACCACGGCCAGGTCCACCGGGTCGGGGATGTCCAGCACCGACGGGTAGGCCCGCACGCCACGCACCGAGTGACTGGCCGAGTTGACCGGGTACACGGTGCCGGTGAAGTCACCGCGCAGCAGGTTGGTGAGCACCACGTGACCGACCTTCGCCGGGTCGGTGGACGCGCCGATCACCGCCACCGACCGGGGATGCAGCAGGTTGTGCACGCTGCGCGCCTCCGCTGCCTGTTCCCGCGCCCTGGCCACCTCGACCGACTCCTCCGTCGGGTCGATCGCGAACTCCAGGTGCAGCACGCCCTCGTCGATGGCCCGGCGCACCCGGTAGCCGGCGTCCCGGAACACCCGCACCATCTGGCCGTTCTCGCCAAGCACTTCGGCGACGAACCGGCCGATGCCACGCTCGCGGGCGGCGGCGGCCAGGTGTTCCAGCAGGATCGAACCCAACCCCCGGCCCTGGTGCCGGTCCTCCACCACGAACGCCACCTCGGCCGAGTCGGTCTCGCCGAGCCGTTCGTACCGGCCGACCGCGATCAGGTCGTCACCGAGGAACGCGCCGAACGCCACCCTGCCGTGGTGGTCGACCACGCTGAACCGGCGCAGGTCGCGGTCGGACATGTGCGGATACGGTGAGAAGTAACGGAAGTAGCGGGTCCGCTCGGACAGCCTGCCGTGCAGGCCGCGGATCAGCTCGGCGTCGGTCGGGATGATCGGTCTCAGGTGGACGGTGCCGCCGTCGGTGAGGACCACGTCGGCTTCCCAGTGTTTCGGGTAGTCGAACGGATCCGGCTGGCCGTGCACCGTGTCCGGCATCGGACTAGTCCCGAGGGTCGTCCGGATCGAGGCCGTGCAGCGGGAAGACCGCCTGCCGGGTGTCCCGGATCGCCATGTCCACCGGATCGTCCACGCTGCCGCCCCACGGCTCGAAGCCGGTCTCCGCGCCGTCGCTCATCGACGCCGGCAGCATGATGTGCCTGGGCACCAGCGGCACCACCGTGGCCATCCAGCCGGCGGGCAGCGGCGTGTTCGGGTCGACGTCCCGGTCCAGCACCGTGGCCAGCAGGTGCGTCCACGAGCGGGGCACCACGCGAACCAGGTCGTAACCGCCGCCGCCCAGGGCCAGCCAGCGGCCGCCGGCGTAACGCAGGGCCAGGTCGCGCAGGGACCGGTAGATGGCCCGGTGACCGTCCACGGTGAGCGACAGCTCGGCCAGCGGGTCGTTGCGGTGGGTGTCCACACCGCACTGGGTGACCAGCACCTGGGGCCGGAACTCGGCCAGCAGGCTGGGCACCACGGCGTGGAAGGCGCGCAGCCACGGGCCGTCCGTGGTGCCCGGCGGCAGCGGCAGGTTCACCGCGGTGCCCTCGGCGCCGTCGGTGCCGGTCTCCCTGGCGTAGCCGGTGCCCGGCCACAGCGTGCGCGGATGCTGGTGCAGCGAGATCGTCAGCACCCTGGGGTCGCCGTAGAAGGCGGCCTGCACGCCGTCCCCGTGGTGCACGTCGGTGTCCACGTAGGCCACCCGCTGCACGCCGTGGTCCAGCAGCCACGAGATCGCCACGGCACAGTCGTTGTAGACGCAGAAGCCGGCGGCGTGGCCGGGCATGGCGTGGTGCAGCCCGCCGGCGATGTTCACCGCCCGGTCGACCCTGCCGGTGGCGATCAGGTCGGCCGCCAGCACCGAGCCACCGACCACCAGGGCCGACGCCTCGTGCATGCGCGGGAAGACCGGGTTGTCCGGGGTGGCCAGGCCGTGGTCGAGCTCGGCGAGCTGGTCGTCCGGCACGTCCGGCGCGGCGCGCACGGCGGCCACGTAGCCACTGTCGTGGATCCGTTCGATCAGTTCGTCGGTGGCCTGTTCCGGCCGGGCCAGGGAGACGCCTTTCAGGACGCCGAGTTCGGTGGCCAGTTGGACGGTCAGCCGCAGCCGGATCGGGTTGAGCGGATGCTCCTCGCCCATGTCGTAGGAGAGCAGCGCGTCGTCCCACACGACCTCGGCCGGAACACCCATGGACCCGACCCTAGTCGCCGGTCGCCACCGGCCGCCCGGGATCGCCCGACCAGTTCGACCACGACCCCGCGTACAGCGCGGCCGGCCGGTCCAGCACACCGGCCGCCTCGATGGCCAGCACGACGGAGGACGCCGTGACCCCGGAACCGCAGTAGGCGCCCACCGGACCGGCCTTGTCGACGCCGAAGCCGGCGAACCTGGCCGCCAGCTCGGCGGGCGGCCGCCACCGGCCGTCCGGCCCGACGTGGCCGGCGAACGGGGCGTTGCGCGCACCCGGGATGTGCCCGGCGCGCGGATCGACGGGTTCCACGTCGCCCCGGTACCGCT
>DATEPR010000563.1:0-4074 GCA_035273045.1 Pseudonocardiaceae bacterium
TTCGGCTGGCCGGACGTGCTGGCGCTGGCCACGACGGCCGGCCCGGCCGCGGTGCTGGACGCGGTCCGCGCGGCCGAGACCGCCGACCCGGACGGCGTCCGCTGGCCCCGCGCCAAGCGGCACGACGACCAGACCCTCGCCGTTGTCCGGTTCTGAGTTCGTCCTGGCCAACACCAGGCCCCAACCGGTACCGCTGGTACCGGAGATCACCCTGCGGTGCACCGACGACGACCCGTTCGCGCTATGGGAGCGGACCGGAGCCGACGTGCCGTACTGGGCGTTCCCGTGGGCCGGCGGCCAGGCCCTGGCCCGGTACGTGCTCGACCATCCCGCGGTGGTGGCCGGCCGGTCCGTGCTCGACCTGGCGTCCGGATCCGGCCTGGTCGCGATCGCCGCCGCACTGGCCGGCGCCGCCCCGGTGACCGCCGTCGACGTCGACCCGCTGGCCGTCGCCGCCATCGGCCTGAACTCGGCCGCCAACGGCGTCCACGTGACCGCGCTGCTGGCCGACCTCCTCGACTCGCCCGGTCCCGCCGTGGACGTGCTGCTCGCCGGCGACGTCTGCTACGACGTCGACCTGACCGCCAGGATCCTGCCGTTCGTCCGCCGGGCAGCCGCCGCCGGCGCCACCGTGCTGCTCGGCGATCCCGGCCGGGACTACTTCCCCAGCACCGGATTCGACCGCGTCGCCCACTACACCGTGCCGGACACCGGACGGCTGGAGAGCCGGGACGTCACGCCCACCACGGTGTGGCGGCTCGCGTAGCGGTGGGACAAACCGAACCGGCCGTCATGTGCTGCCACCCTGTTCGCCGGCGGATCGCGTCCGGGACACTGCGGAGGTGAGCCTCGCGCAGGAGTCGACGCTGCGGCTCCTGCGGGAGCCGCTGTCCCGGCGTGCCCTCCGTGACGTGATCTACTTGCTGGTCGCCGCGCCACTCACCGTGATCAGCCTGGTGTACGTGGTGGCGTCGCTGGCGGTCGGCGCCGTGCTCTCGGTGAGCGCGCTGGGCATCCCGCTGATCTCCTGGGCCGTACCCGGCGTTCGGTGGTTCGGCACCCGGCGCCGCAGGTTGGCCAACGGCCTCCTGGACGACGACATCCCGCCACCGGAGCCGTTCCAGCCGCCGCCCGGTTTCCTGGCCAGGGTGTCCGCCGGCCTGCGCGACCGGACCGGTTGGCGGACCATCGGTTTCCTGCTGCTGTCCGTCCCGCTGAACCTCGCCGGCCTGTACCTGCTGGTGGTCACCTGGGTGTGGGGCCTGGTCGCGTTCACGTACCCGCTCGCCGCCGCGTTCGGCCGCGACCACCCACCGGTGCTGTTCGGCTGGCGGGTCAGCGGCGGCGGATCCGTGTTCGGGCTGTGGCTGATCGGCATGGCCCTGCTGCTCGTGGCGCCGTGGGCGGTGCGGGCGTTCCTGCTGGTGGACCGGCGGCTGGTGCGGACACTGCTGGGTGGCGGTCCGGGCGCCGCCGAGCGGATCAGGGACCTGGAGCGGTCCCGGGCGTACGCCATCGAGGACGTCGCGGCCACGCTGCGCCGGATCGAGCGGGACCTGCACGACGGCGTCCAGGCCAGGATGGTCGCGCTGGCCATGAACCTGACGATGCTCAACGAAACCCTGGGCGACGACGCCTCCGAGGAGAGCCGCAGGCTGCTCACCGCGGCGCTCGGCCACGCCAAGGACGGCATCGCCGAACTGCGGCACATGGTCAGCGGCATCCACCCGCCGGCACTGGACGCCGGCCTGGCCACCGCGCTGGACACGCTCGCCGCGCGCAGCCCGATCCCGGTCGAGGTGCGCGGCGACCTGCCCGACCGGCCCACCGAGGCGATCGAGACCATCGCGTACTTCTCCGTCGCCGAACTGCTCACCAACGTGACCCGGCACAGCGGAGCCGACCACGCCACAGTGGACCTGGCCGAGTCCGACGGGAAGCTCGTGGTGCGGGTGAGCGACAACGGCCACGGCGGCGCCACCGTCGACAGTGGCACCGGCCTGCGCGGCCTGACCGAACGAGTCGGCACCGTCGACGGGAGACTCATGGTGGACAGCCCAGCCGGCGGGCCTACGGTGATCACCGTCGAACTGCCGCTGCACACGTGAGGGGGACCGGGTGCGGATCGTGATCGCCGAGGACACGGCCATCCTGCGGGAGGGCCTGGCGCAGTTGCTGACCATGCGCGGCCACCAGGTGGTGGCGGCCGTCGTGGACGCGACCGCGCTGGTCGACGCGGTCGCCCGGCACCACCCCGACGTCGCGGTCATCGACATCCGGATGCCGCCCACCCACACCGACGAGGGCCTGCGGGCCGCGCTGCGGCTGCGCCGGGCCGACCCCTCGCTCGGGGTGCTGCTGTTCTCCCAGTACGTGGAAACGGCGTTCGTCCGGGAACTGCTCGCCGACGGGTCGTCCGGCGTCGGCTACCTGCTCAAGGAACGGGTCACCGACCTCGACGAGTTCACCTCCGCACTGGACCGGGTGGCGGCCGGCGGCACCGCCCTGGACCCCGAGGTGGTCACCCAGCTGTTCGGCTCCCGCCGCGACCCCGGCCTGGCCACCCTGACCCCCCGCGAGCGGGAGGTGCTGGCCCTGATGGCCGAAGGCAGGACCAACGCGGCGATCGCCAGGACGCTCGTGGTCACCGAACGGGCCATCGAGAAGCACGTGGCGAACATCTTCAGCAAACTCGGACTGTCCGCATCGGACGGTGACCACCGGAGGGTGCTGTCGGTGCTGCGCTACCTGGACGGCCGCTGATGCCCGACCCGATCTTCGACCACCCGCGCCTGGCGGCCATCTACGACGCGTTCGACGGCCCCCGCGACGACCTGGCCGCCTACGTCGCCATCGCCGACGAGTTCGCCGCCCGACACGTGCTCGACGTCGGCTGCGGCACGGGTTGCCTCGCGGTCCTGCTCGCCGCAACCGGCCGTGTCGTCACCGGTGTCGACCCGAGCGCCGCGTCACTGGAGATCGCCAGGGCCAAGGGCGGCGACGGCATCTCATACCTGCACGGCGACGCCACGGTCGTGGGACCGATCGGCGCGGACCTGGCGGTGATGACCGGCAACGTGGCCCAGGTGTTCGTCACGGACGCCGAGTGGACCACCACCCTCCGCGCCGTGCGGTCGGCACTGCGCCCCGGCGGCCACTTCGTCTTCGAAACCCGCCGCCCCGCCTACCGGGCCTGGGAGGAATGGGCGGCCGACGACGCCCGCGTGACCAAGGACCTGCCCGGCATCGGCCCGGTGGAACAGAGCCGCGAGGTCACCGAGGTGAACCTCCCGTACGTCTCGTTCCGCTACACGTACCACTTCCACGCCGACGGCGCCGTCGTCGTGTCGGACTCGACCCTCCGCTTCCGCGACCGCCCGGAACTCGAAGCCACCCTGACCGAAACCGGCTACCGCGTCCTCGACGTCCGCCAGGCCCCCGACCGGCCCGACCGCGAGTACGTCTTCGTCACCGAACGGCCGTAGCGCGATACTGATCACATGGCAGGGGCAAGCCCGTTCGACGGTCTGCTACTCACCGAGGTGCTCGGGCGACTGGCCGGGCGAGAAGGATTCCGGCTGCTCGGCAACCTGGCCGGACCGGTCATCGAACGGGCGTACTCCACCGATCCGGCCGGCAGCGGGTCACTGGCCGACATCGAGCACATCGTGCTGCTGATGCAGGAGAACCGGTCGTTCGACCACTACTTCGGCACCCTGTCCGGCGTCCGCGGCTTCGACGACCCGTCCCCGGCGTACCGGCAACCCGGCTACCAGCCCGGCACCGGCCCGTCCGCGACCGGCTACCTCAACCCGTTCCGCCTGGACACCACCCGAGGCGCCACCCTGGACGGCGACGCCATCAACGACCCGACCCACGCCTGGGGACCGCAGCACCAGGCGTGGCACGAGGGTGCGATGGACGGATGGGTCAAGGCGCACCTGGCGGCCAACGGCCCCGCCAACGGGGCGGCGACGATGGGCTACTACACGCGCGGGGACATACCCGTGCACTACGCCCTCGCCGACGCGTTCACCATCTGCGACCACTACTTCTGTTCCGTCATGGGCCCCA
>DATEPR010000564.1:0-13566 GCA_035273045.1 Pseudonocardiaceae bacterium
CGCGACAGGTCGCGACCGGCTCGGCATGGCCATCGCGTCCTGATTGGACAGTATATTCGCGACAGTCTAGGCCATTTGTGCACTATGGACGGACGCCGCGCACGGTGATGGGCAGTTCGGCCAGCGACCGGAACACGTCGGTGCGGTAGCGGGGTGAGTCAGCCGCCAGGCTCGGCTCGACCAGGCGGCGCGCCAGCGTGGTGAACACGATCTCGGCTTCCATCCGGGCCAGCGGACCACCGAGACAGGCGTGAATACCCGAGCCGAACGCCAGGTGATGGTTGCCACCGCGGCGGATGTCGAACCGGTCCGGGTCGGTGAACCGGGCCGGGTCGCGGTTGGCCGCGGCCAGCCAGGTGACCACGTGCTGACCTCGGGTGACGTGGTAGCCGCCGACGTTGAGGTCGGCCAGCGCGACGCGGCGGAGGAACTGGAAGGGCGCGTCGTAGCGGAGTGCTTCGTCCACCGCGCCGGCCGCCAGCGCGGGACTGTCGCGCAGCGCGGCCCACTGGTCGGGGTGGCGGAGCAGCGCGAGCACGCCATGGCCGATGAGGTTGACGGCGTTCTCGTAGCCGGCCACGAACAACAGCCGCAGTGTCGCGTTGATCTCCTCCACCGACAACTGGTCGCCGTCCTCCTGTGCGGCGAGCAGCGCGGAGACCAGGTCGTCGCCCGGAGTGTCGCGACGGCGGTCGATCAGCGTCCCGAAGTAGTCGGTGAGCTGCTGCTGGAGCCGGTCGGCCTCGACCTGCCGGGTGTCCGCCTGGTTCGCGGCGGCCAGGCTGCCGGACTCGAAGGAGCAGCACAACTGGGTGCGCGGCCAACTGGCGACGAACGGGCGGTCTTGCGCGGGAATGCCCAGCAGCTCGCAGATCACCTCGATCGGGAGCGGATACGCCAGTGCGCCGACCAGTTCGAGCCGGCCGTCGTGGGCGGCCGCGGT
Source organism: Pseudonocardiaceae bacterium (assembly GCA_035273045.1). Classification (GTDB taxonomy): domain Bacteria; phylum Actinomycetota; class Actinomycetes; order Mycobacteriales; family Pseudonocardiaceae; genus DATEPR01. The sequence goes on from DATEPR010000564.1 coordinate 944, forward strand.
GATGGCCTCGTCGACGGTCCGCTGCGTGAACGGTCGCAGCGCGGCGACCCGGCGTGCCGTGAAGCCCTTGGTGACCAGCCTGCGCAGCCGGGTGTGCTCCGGCGGGTCGCGGTGCAGGAACGACTGGTCGTCCAGTTGGGACAGATAGGCGGGGGCGAGTTTGTCTTCCGCCACAAGGGATCGGTGCAGGGTGGAGTTGCGGTCGTCGGTGCTGAGCTGCGGGTGGCGCAGTACGGCGGCCACGTCGTCGTAGCGGAACACGCTCACCGCGCCCAGGAAGTCGGCGACCGGGTAGTCGCGGCGCAGCCGATGGTAGGTGGGGTACGGGTCGGCCGCGCTGCTGGCGGCCACCAGGTCGGTGGCGAGGTCGGGCGGCAGTGTGGGCGGGATGTGCAGGTCGGTAGTCGTCATGTGGCTTATGATGTAAGCCTATGGCATAAGCTGTCAAGTGGGTATGCTGTCAGCCGTGACGGTCGAGACCAGGGAACGGGCACCGCTGTCGCGCCAGCAGGTACTGGCCGGTGCGGTGCGCCACGTCGACGAGCACGGCCTGGACGCGCTGAGCATGCACAAGCTCGGCGCCGCCCTCGGGGTGCAAGCCATGTCCCTCTACAAGCACGTGGCCAGCAAGGACGACCTGCTCGACGGCATCGTCGAGCGACTGTGGGCCGAGATCCCCGTCGACCCGCCGGCCGGTGACTGGCGGCAGGGCGTGCGCCACCTCGCCGTGGGCCTGCGCGACCTGGTGCACCGTCATCCGCACGCCGCACCGCTGCTGAACAGCCGGCAGACCATCCAGGAACGGCCGCTGCGGATCTGCGACGCCCTGCTGCGGGTGATGCGGACCCAGGGGGTGCCCGAGCAGTGCGCGGTCGCCCTGCTGCGCACCATCTTCGCCTACGGCATCGGCTACGCCCTGGCCGAGCTGTCCATCCCGGCCCAGCCCGACCACGGCGCCGAGGACGAGGTCGCCCGCGTCCGCCGGGTGACCAACCTGCTCAGCCCGCGGGCGTCCGACGACCTGGTCCGCACCGCGCTGCTGGTCTGCGACGGCTGCGACATGTCCGCCCAGTTCGACATCGGCCTCGACCTGATGATCCGCGGGCTCGACGCCTACCTGGACACCCTCGCGGCGACATGAGTCACGCGGTGGGGACCCGCAGTTCCGCCGCCGCGTGCCGGAGATTTCGGATCAGCACGGCGATGCGTGGCGTTCGGGTGCTGCCGGCCCTGGCGGCGACGGACACCCGCCGGGACAGGGTTGGATCGGCGACCGGGCGCAGGCGCAGCGTGGCCGAGACGGTCTCCGTGGCCAGAGGCGGGACCAGGCTGACGCCGAGCCCGGCGGCCACCAGCGCCAGGATCACCGTGTAGTCGTCGCTGGTGTAGTCGACCTGCGGGGCGAATCCGGCCAGGCCGCAGGCGCGTTCCAGGATGGCCCGCAGCGCGGTGTCGCTGCGTGGCGCGATCCAGGGCTGGTCGCGCAGCACGTCCAGCCGCAACCGGCCGCGCGGCAGCCGCACACCGGTCGGCACGGCGGCCAGCAGCGACTCGGTGACCAGTGGCGTCAGTTCGATGCCGGCGTCGGTGATGTCCGGCAGCAGGTTGTACTCGTAGACGATCAGCAGGTCCAGCCGGCCCGCCTTCAACGCGGCGACGCCCTCGGCCGTCTCGGCTTCCTCCAGCAGGACCTTCACCTCGGGGTGGGCCGCGCGGGTGGCGGCGATCGCCGCCGGCACCAGTGAACTGGCGGCCGTGGGGAACGCCGCCAGCCGGACCACCCCGCTGACCGATTCGGACAGCGCGGCGATGCTCGCGCCGGCCTCCTCCAGCTCGGCGAGGATGCGTTCGGTGTGCGCGACCAGCGTCCGGCCGGCCTCGGTGAGCAGCACGCCGCGACCGTCGCGGACCAGCAGCGGGGTGCCGACCTCCCGCTGTAGCAACGAAAGTTGTTGGGACACCGCGGAGGGCGTCAGCGAGCAGACCCGCGCGGTCGCGGCGATCGTGCCGTGCTGCGCCAACTCACGGAGCAGCCGGAGCCGGTGCACGTCCAACATGTAGCCATTCTAACGGTGTCCTTCAAAAACAATTGGTTGTGCTGAAGTATTGGCCGGGCGCAACCTGGGCGCGTGACGGTGGATGCCCTGCCTCGACTGGTCGTCGACGCCGCGTCGGAGCACGCGCCGCGGATCGACGCGCTGCGCCGGCACATGCGCTCCGAAGGCCTGGCCGCCGTGGCCCTCGCCGGACCGGAGAGCGTCTACTACCTGACCGGCCTGGACCACCTCGGGTACTTCGCCTTCACGTTGCTGGTGGTGCCGGCGGACGGCGTCCCGACGGTCATCACCCGCGCCATGGAGCGGCCGACGATCAGGGCGCAACTGCCGTGGTGCCGGCACGCCACGTTCGACGACGGCGACTCCGCCGCGACCGCCGTGGCGGCCGTACTGTCCGATGTGGCCACTGCCGGCAGCACCGTGGGACTGGACGAGTCGTCGATCTTCTTCCCGCCGGCGATCGCCCGGGCCGTCCGAACACTGCTGCCGGGTGTGCGGTGGGTGTCCGGATCGGAGTCGCTGACCGCGCTGCGGGCCGTGAAGTCCGGCCACGAGGTCGAACAGGTGCGCCGTGCGGCCGCCGTGTCCGACCAGGCGATGGCCGCCGGGCTGGCCGCGATCCGTCCCGGGGTGCGTGAGCGGGACGTGGCCGCCGACGTGTACCGCACGCTGATCGCGGCCGGCGGCGAGCCACCCGGCTTCCCGCCGCTGATCCGGTCCACCGCCCGGCTGGACCAGGAACACGTCACCTGGTCCGACGCGACCGTGTCGGCCGGGCAGGGCCTGTTCCTCGAACTGTCGGGCAGCGTCCGCCGCTACCACGCACCGCAGAGCCGCACCGTCTACGTGGGCCACGCACCCGAGCAGGCCGCCGAGGCCGCCGAAACCGCGCTGGCCGGACTGGTGGCCGCCCAGGGCGCGTTGCTCCCCGGCGTGCGCACCGGGGAGGTGTACGCGGCGTGGCAGCGCGCGGTGTGCGGCGGCGAGGCACCGACGCGGCCGTTGCGGCACCACTGCGGCTACCTCGTGGGCATCGGCTTCCCACCGAGTTGGGTGGGCGGCGGCGAAGTGCTCGGCATTCGCCCCGGTGGCGACGTCGTCGTCCGGGCCGGCATGACGTTTCACCTGATGTCCTGGGTCACCGAGCCGATCGGGCACGTCGTCTCCGACACCGCGCTGGTGACCGACACCGGCACGCGGCTGCTGACCACCACGTCCCGCGAACTGACCATCCTGTAGGAGCCGCGCCATGCGCATCACCCGGTTGGCCACGATCCCGGTCGCGGTTCCCTACCGCACCGAGGAAGTCTGGGCGTTCGGCCGGCGCTCGGGACAGATCAGCGTGCTGCTGGAACTGCACACCGACGAGGGCGTCATCGGCCTCGGCGAGGCCGCCGCCTACCCGAGCGCGGACATCGTGCTCGCCGTGTTCCGCGGCATCGAGCCGCTGGTGGTCGGCGAGGACCCGATGGCGATCGAGCGGCTGATCCGCAAGATCGACCTGGTCGGCACCTGGCACCACATCAGGGGCAGCAGCCCGGCGATCGCGGCGGTCGAGATGGCCTGCTGGGACGTGCTCGGCAAGGTGTGCGGGCAGCCGCTGGTGAACCTGCTCGGCGGGCGGTTCCGGGACAGCGTCGAGTACTTCTACTACGTCGCCCGCACGGCCGTCGACGAGGTGGCCGCCGAGGGCAGGCGCGCCGCCGCCGGCGGGTTCGGCACCTGCTACGTCAAGGCGGTCCACGACGATCCCCGGCGCGACGTCGAACGGGTGGCCGCGCTGCGCGACGGCGCCGGCCCCGACATGCGCATCCGGGTCGACGCCAACGAAGCATGGTCGCCCGGCACCGCGATCCGCACCATTCGCGGCCTGGAGGAGTTCGGGCTGGAGCTGATCGAGCAACCGGTGTCCGGCCGCAACCTCGCGGAAATGGCCTACGTGCGCGGCCGGATCGACACCCCGCTGCTGGCCAACGAGGCCAGTTGGACACGCCACGACCAGCTCGCCGTGATCCGGGCCGGCGCGGCCGACGTCATCTCCGTCGACAACCAGGCGGACGGCGGGCTGCTCAACCTGAAGCGGTCGGCCGGCCTGTGCGAGGCCGCCGGGCTGCCGGTGGTGAAACACAGCCTCGGTGAGCTCGGAGTCGCGCTGGCGGCCGCGACGCACGCCCTGGCGGCGACGCCCAACTTCCGGTTCGCCAACCAGGCGTACGGGGCACTGCTCGCCGACGACGTCACCGCCGGCTTCGGCGGACCGGACGGCAACTACCGCGACGGCCACCTCGACGTGCCCACCGAACCCGGCATCGGGGTGACGCTGGACCGGGACAAGGTCGCCCGGTACGCCGAGCTGTACCGGACGAAGGGTGACGACTTCTCCTTCACCAGCCAGGACAGCGGGGCTCCGGCGCTGCCGAAGGCCTGACCACACGGCTAGCGTGTGATCCGTGCCTACCGTCATCGACGACCTGATCCAGGTGCTCCCGCCCGGCCGCGTGGTCACCGACCCCGACGTGACCGCGCGGTACGCGCACGACGAAGCCGAGTGGGCCGCGTACGGCAGCCCGGCCGCCGTCGTCCGCCCGCACACCGCGGCCGAGGTGCGGGAAGTCGTCCGGGTGTGCCTGCGGCACCGGACGCCGGTCGTGCCGAGGGGCGCCGGCACCGGCCTGTCCGGTGGGGCGAACGCGACGGACGGTGCCGTCGTGGTGTCGACCGAGGCGATGAACCAGGTCCTGGAGATCAATCCGCTGGAGCGGCTGGCCGTGGTGCAGCCGGGCGTGGTCAACGACGACCTGCGGGCGGCCTGCGCGGAGCACGGCCTGTGGTACCCGCCGGACCCGGCCAGTGCGCCGTGGTCGACCATCGGCGGCAACGTGGCCACCAACGCGGGTGGGCTGTGCTGCGTGAAGTACGGCGTGACCAGGGACTACGTGCTGGGCCTCCAGTTCGTCACCGGCACCGGCGAGCTGGTCCGGGTGGGCCGGCGCACCGCGAAGGGTGTGGCCGGCTACGACCTGGCCGGCCTGCTGGTCGGCTCCGAGGGCACGCTCGGCGTGATCACCGAGGTGACCGTCCGGCTCCGGCCGGCCCGCGCTCCCGAGCACACCGTGGCCGGCTACTTCGGCTCGGTCGTGGACGCCGGCCGGGCCGTGGAGGCGGTGGCCGCGGCCGGCGTGCTCCCGTCCGCGCTGGAACTGGTCGACCACCACTGCCTGGTCGCCGTGGACGAGTGGAAGCACATGGGACTGTCCACCGAGGCCGAGGTGGTGCTGCTGGGCCGGACCGACGCGGTCGGCGCGGCGGGCGACGTAGAGGCGGACACGATGGTGGAGTGCTTCGCCAAGGCGGGCGCGACCTACGCGGTCCGGTCCACCGACCAGCACGAGGCGGACGCCCTGTTCGCGGCCCGCCGGCTGGCCTACCCGGCGCTGGAACGGCTCGGCCCGGTGCTGACCGAGGACGTCTGCGTGCCCAAGGGTTCGGTGGCCGACATGCTCGGCCGGATCGAGCGGATCGCCGCCCGGTGGGGCACCCACATCGCCAACGTCGCGCACGCCGGCGACGGCAACCTGCACCCGCTGCTCATCACGCCCGCCGGTGACGACGACGCGAAACACCGTGCCCAGGCGGCGTTCCGGGAGATCATCGCCGAGGCCATCTCGATCGGTGGGACGGTCACCGGTGAGCACGGCGTCGGCCTGCTCAAGCGGGACGGCCTGCGGGCCGAGGTCGGGCCGGCGGTGCTCGCGCTGAACCGCGTCGTCAAGGACGCGCTGGACCCGGAACACATCTTCAACCCCGGCAAGGTCGTCTAGGACAGTCCTAGGGCGGTCGTCGTCGTGCGGTGCGTGCGGGGGTGGACCACACTCCTGCCAAACGGCCGCGGGTGTTGGATCGGCGTCGCGAGTACGGGAGATGACTGGGTGATGTCGCGGGCACGGTTGTTGGTCGTCGCCGGGCTGGTGGTCGTCGTCGGCGTGGTGGTGGCCGTGGTCGCGACCCGCCACAGCACGACACCCGGCGTCGCCACTACCCGCCCCACGAACGTCAGGCCGGCGCCGGCCACGTTCCTGGCGTCCGACGGCGTGCGGGCGAGTTGGGTGATCGCCGAGAACCGGAAGCCGGGCTCGTCCGACTGGGTGATCCGCAAGGGACATGACGGTGGCATCGCCGGCTTCGCCGACCACGTCTACGCGGCAGCCGGCCAGCAGGTCAGGCTCTACGTCTCGACCGCCGCACCACGGTTCCACGTGGAGGCGTACCGGGTCGGCTACTACCACGGTGCGGGCGCGCGGCTGGTCTGGCGGTCGCCGCGGGCCACCGCCACCGCCCAGCCGCGATGCCCGGTGGCCGCCCGGACCAACATGGTGTCGTGCGACAACTGGAAACCGTCGCTGACCGTCCCGATCACCAAGGCGTTCGTGCAGGGCGACTACCTGTTCAAGCTGGTCGGCAGTGGCGGGCAGCAGAGTTACGTGCCGCTGACCGTGTGGGACCCGGCCAGCCACGGCACCTACCTGCTCAAGAACGACGTGTTCACCTGGCAGGCGTGGAATCCCTACGGCGGCTACGACTACTACGTCGGCCAGGGCAGTTGCCCGCCCGGCGGCTACCCGCTGTGCTCGCGCGCCAGGGTGGTCAGCTACGACCGCCCGTACGGTGACGAGCAGGGCACCGGCGACTTCCTGTGGCTGGAGTCGCCGCTGGTGCGGCTGATGGAGGAGGACGGACTCGACGTCTCGTACGCGACCGACCTCACCGTCGCCGAGCATCCCGGCATCCTCGCCGACCACCGGGTGCTGCTGTCCCTCGGGCACGACGAGTGCTGGTCACTGCCGGAGCGGCAGGCCGTCACGGCCGCCGAGGGGCACGGCCTGAACCTGGCCTTCTTCGGTGCGAGCGGCATCCTCCGGCACGTGCGCAGCCAGTCGTCGCCGCTGGGCGCCGACCGCGAGGTGGTCGACTACCGTGACTCGGCGGCGGACCCGTTGAACGGCAAGGGCGATCCGCGCCAGGTCACCGGCAACACGTGGGCGTCGCCACCGGCCAACTGGCCGGAGACCGATTTCGTCGGTGAGGCCTACAACGGCTTCCTGGAGCCGGGGGTGCGCGCGAACCTCACCGTGACCGACGCTTCCGCGTGGATCTTCGCGGGCACCGGGCTGCGGGACGGATCCGTGCTGCGAGACGTGATCGGCTCCGATGTGGACAGTCTGGAACCGGTCGCCGGTCACCCGTCCGACGTTCAGGTGTTCGCGCACTCGCCGCTGCCGGCCCGGCGTGCGCAGGCCGGCAGCCGGGTCGGCGACGTCTTCTACTCCGACATGACCTACTACACCGATCCGGTGGGCGGCGCGGGCGTGTGGGACAGCGGCACGAACAACTGGATCCCCGCCCTGGACGCCGGAAACGGCGAGCCGGCCGCCGCTGCCGCGCGGATCCGCATCATCACCGCCAACCTGTTCCACCTGCTGGGCCAGGGTCCGGCGGGCAAGCTGCACCCGTCCACGCCCAACTGGCACCGGTTCTACCGGCACTAGGGGTCCTGGCCGCGGCTCAGGCCGCCCAGCGGGCCGGGCGGGTGCTGGCGACCATGCGGGCGGTGAAATCGTTCGTGTAGTCGCGCCACCAGCGGGCACCGAGTTGCCGCGGTGCCGGGGTGGCGACGATGCGCCGGTAGACGTCCTCGGCCGCCGCGTCGGGCAGGCGCACGGTGGTAGCCCACGCGGCGAGTGCGTCGTCCAGGCTCATGGTTCCTCCGTGCCGTGTTCGGGTCGATCGTAGCGGGCGAGCGCGTCGGCCAGGGTTCTCCGCGCATCGGACAGGCGGTAACGCACCGTGCCGGCGGGCACGCCCAGGGCGGTGGCGATCTGCGAGCTGTTCAGGCCGGACGTCGCCAGCGCGAGGGTGACGCGCTGGTGTTCGGGCAGTGCCGCGATCGCGTCAGAGACGACCGCGACCCGGTCGGCCGCCACGACGGCGGCGTGCGCGGACGGCGAGCCCACCGCGGGTTCGTGGCGCAACGCGGCCTCGGCGTCGGCCCGGCCGCGCTCGTGCCGGTAGGCGTCCACGGACAGGTTCCTGGCGACCGTGAACAGCCACGCGCGCCGCCCGTCGGCCGGCCTGCCGCGCAGTTCGTCGAACCGTTGCCACGCCCGCAGGAACACCTCCTGCATCAGGTCGGCCGCGGCCCACCGGTCGCCGGTCCGGCCGACGAAGTAGGCGTGCACGGCGACACGATGGGCGTCGTACAGTTCGCGGAACTCACTCGTCCGGTCCACCGGCGACCCGGATCGAGCCGCGCACGTCCGTCGCGCGCACCTGCAGGATCGGCACGATCTCCGCGGGCGCGACGACGTCGCCCAGGACGGTCAGGTCAACGACCTTCTCCCGGATGGCGTCCTCGGTGACGCCGGGCGAGATCGTGAGACTCCCCAGGACGACCGCGCTGACCGGTTCGTCGAGCAGCCGGAAGAAGTCGGCGCCGACCTCGATGTCGTCCATCACGAGCCACGCCGTGGCCGCCTTGTGCCACACCACCTGGCCGTGCAGGTCCAGGTACGGCTCCAGCGTTTCCTGCGTCGACGCGGGCGCGATCAACTGGCCGGCGACGATGATCCGCGCGTACCCGATCTTGCCGACCGGTCCGCTCACGATCACCTGACCGGCCAGCAGCAGCAGGTCGTCCGGCGTGCCCGCGGGGTTGGCGAGCATGGCACCGGACAGCTTCACCTGGCCGCTGAGCAGCTTCACGTCCACGTTGTCGCTGTGCCGGTAGTAGCTGACGGAGCCGACGATGCTGCCCAGCACCGGGCCGAGCGCCGACTCGCTGCCCTTCGGCGCGACGACCGCGCCCATGACGTGGATCCGCCTGGGCACGACACCGGTGACCGGGCTGGTGATCACCAGCAGGCCCGTCACGACGAGCACGTCGTTCTCCGCGCCGATGCCGTCGCCGCCGACGATCAGCGGTCCGGTGTGGACGCGGACGTCGGCGTCGTCGGGCACGTAGACCGTGGAACCGATGTCGTGCGAGGGAATCGCGGCGTACGCCGCTGCCAGGGACTCCCGGATCACGACCGTTCCGACGTCCTCGATGCGGGTGATCGGGGCCAGGTCCTCGGGCGTGCGCAGGTGACTCAGGTCCAGGGTGCCGTGGTCGCTGAGCACGCCCCGGTCCGCGGCCGGCTCACTCATCGCGTCCCCCTCCCGCCCGAGATCGTCCTGCCGCAGCCTACCCAGCGTGACGTTCATGATGCCCACCCTTCCGTCTCGCGCGCTCTCATCCGTCACTACGGACGAGCCGCCCGAGTGTTGGGTGGGCTGGTGGGGGCCGGCGATGGGCCGGCCCCCGGTCGGCTAACGCAGCCGTGCCCGCAGCAGGTCCTTCGCCTGGTCGGCGCCCTTGCGACTCTCGTGCTGCGCCCGGCGGAAGAACTCCGCCAGTTCCGAGTCACCGTCCCGCTCCGCGTCCTGGATGTAGGTCTCCAGCCGCAACGCGTTGTTCAGGCAGGCCTCGGTGAACCAGATGATGTTGTAGTCCTTGTCCGCGGTTCCGGTGACCTTGCCGGTCTCGGTGGTGGACATGATCGTTACCGCTCCCTTCTGTCGCTCTCCGTCTGGTGGCTTACCCAGCCTGGGCACGAGGGTCACACCGGTGGTGACCGAGCCGCTGCCGATCAGGTCCTGCCGGGGGCACCGGACCGCCGCTTTTCGGCCGGCGAGCGCCTGGGTAGTCCGGAGTGGTCCAGGAAGGGGGCGGTGGTGGACGCGATTGCCTATCTGCGCGGCGACCACGACACGGTGCTGGCCCTGTTCGGCAGGCTGGCGGCCAGTCCCACGGCGGCCGGGGCGCCGGAGGACGACCAGGTGCGGGCGCGTAAGGCCCTCGTGACCGAGTTGGTGATGGAGGAGTCCCGGCACGAGGCGGTGGAGGAGCAGTTCTTCTGGCCGATGGTGCGCGAGCGCCTACCCGGCGGCGCGGACCTCGCGGCGCACGCGGTCGCCCAGGAGGACGAGGCGAAGCGCCTACTGGACCGGCTGGAGGGAATGGAACCGGCCGAGCCCGGATTCGACGAACTGCTCGCCGAGTTCATCGCCGTCGGCCGGGCGCACATCGCCTACGAGCAGGACGAGGTCTGGCCGAAGGTGCGTGCGGCGGTTGGCGCGGCGGAACTGGACAGGCTCGGTGAGAAGATGGCGAAGGCGAAGAAGTTGGCGCCGACCCGGCCACATCCGGGCGCTCCGTCTCGCGGTGGCGCGCAGCGGACGGCCGGCCCGCTGGCCGGAATGGTGGACAAGCTGCGCGACGCGCTCACCGGCCGCGGCCGCCACGGCTGAGCGCACCGGGCCGCTGGCCGGAAGCGATCCGGACGCTCCATCTCGCGGTGGCGCGCAGCGGACCACTGGTCCGGGACGCCGGCCGCGGCCGCACGGCTGAGCGGCGGCGTCACCGGGTGTCGTCGATGTGCAGGTGGGCCTGGCCGAGGCCGGGGAAGTCGGCGCGGATCTCGTCGCCAGGGCTGACCGGCACCTGCACGACCGAACCCGTGATGACCACCTCGCCCGGAAGCAACCGTTCGCCCATGGCGTCCAGGAGTTCGGCGATTCGCTCGACGCGGGCGAGCAGGTCGCCCGGCACGGCCGCCTCCGCCGCCGGCTCGTTGTCGATCATGAGCCGGCCGGTTGTCGCGCCCTGCGCCGGAAGGAGCGGCCCGAGCGCGAAGGCGCGGTGCCACACGTTGTGCGCGACGATCTCTTCCGGATCGTCCGGCCAGGACAGGTCGCACAGTTCGAGCGCGGCGCCGTACCCGTCGATCGTGCCGCCGGGGCCGATCGAGACCGCCACTTCGGCGTCGGCGTGCGTCGCTTCGCCGTCGCGGGGCCGGTAGTGGTCGCCGGGCAGCAGCCGGGTCGCCGAGGTGAGGTGGCCCAGGACCATCCCACCGATCCGCTCGCGCCGGCCCGCGCCGACCTTCCAGCCGACGCTGACCGCTCCGCGCGCCAGCAACGCCTCCCGCGTCCGCAGTTGTTCCCGCAGCGCGGACCGCAGGCGTGGGTCCACAGGCGCCATCCCGCCACGATAGGCCGTTTGCGTCCGGGTCGACCGGGTACGCCGATGACGTCGAGAGAGGGGACGAGCATGAACAAGCCGAATCCCGTGCAGATGCAGAAGTTCCTCGGCGGCGTGAACTACCCGGCCAGCCGTGACGATCTTGTCGAACACGCTCGCTCGGCCGGCGCGGACGACGAGGTGCTGGAGCACCTGCGGTCGCTGCCCGACCGGACGTTCGACGGGCCGAGCGGGGTCAGCCAGGCCTACTCGCGCGACACCTGAGCGTTCGCGGGCCGCGCGTTCACCGGCCGCAGCGGGTCGACGAGTTCCGGTTCCATCGCGTGGTCGTGCAGCAGTGATCCGATCACGGACTTGCCGACCGCGGTGATGGGCACGGCCAGCAGACCACCCACGATGCCAGCCACCTCCACACCGGTGGCGATGGCCAGCACCACCGCCAGCGGATGCAGCCGGACCACCCGCCCAAGCAGAAACGGTTGCAGGACATGGCTTTCCAGCTGCATCACGCCGACCAGGATGGCCAGCACGATCGCCGCCGCGACGATGCCCTTGGCCACCAGGGCGACCAGCACGGCCGCCGCGCCGGCCACCACGGCGCCGATGATGGGCACGAACGCGCCGACGAAGATCAGCGCCGCCAACGGGAACGCCAGCGGCACCCCGACGATCCAGATGCCCACTCCGACGCAGACCGCGTCCACGCACGCCACCGCCACGGTCGCGCGCACGTAGCTGACCAGTGAGGCGAACCCGCGACGCCCGGCCACGTCGACCCGGTCGCGGACGTCTCCCGGCACGATCTTGAGGCTGAACGACCACACCTGCGCCCCCGTGGCGAGGAAGAACACCAACGAGAACACCGCCAGCAGCGCTTCGGTCACCGTGGTGCCGACCGTCGTCGCCGTCGCGACCGCGCGGCTGGCCAACGACGACGTGTTGCCCTTCAACTTGGCCACGACGCTGTTGAGCATGCGCTGCAACTGGTCGTGGGACAGATGGAACGGGCCGTGTTCCAGCCACCCCGTGATGTTGTTGAGGCTCGCGCTCAGCTCGGACTGTAGTTCCGGCAGGTTCGCCGTCACCGTGGTGGCCACCAGCGTCACCACGCCACCGACCACGGCCAGGCCGACGACGATCGCCAGCAGCGTCGCCAGGGCACGGGGCACATGCCAGCGCACCAGGCGATCCACCAGCGGCGCGAACAACGCCGACGCCAGCAGGGCCACGCCGACGGGCACGGTGACCGCGGACAGGCGTCCCAGCACCCAACCCACCGCCGCGAGCGCCGCCAGGATCAACAGCAACCGCCAACTCGCCGCGGCGGCGACCCGCAGCGGCCACGGCAACGCCTGACTCGCGTCCCGCACGCTGACCGCGACACGACCCCCGGACCCGCCCGACCGGCGAAGCCGAGCCCCATTCGGCGACGATGGGTGCTCTGCCGTCATCACTTCACCCCGATCCAGGGTTGGCGGGACCGCCCG
>DATEPR010000565.1:0-15089 GCA_035273045.1 Pseudonocardiaceae bacterium
CGCGGACGCCGCGCCCTCGGGCCCGCACACGATGTTCGCGCACCAGTGCATGCCGTACGTGAAGTACACGTACAGGTGGCCGGCGGGGCCGAACATGACGGCGTTGCGGTCGGTGCGGCCCCGGTACGTGTGCGACGCGGGATCGTCGAAGCCGCGGTACGCCTCGACCTCGACCAGCCGCACCGCGACCGGCTCGCCGTCGACGTCGGACGCGAGGACGCAGCCCAGCAGCAGCCGGGCCACGTCCAGCGGGTCGACGGCGAGTTCGGCCCTGGTGAGCTGGCGGCTCACCGGCCGGGTGTGGTGCCGGCCCACTCCCTGGCCTGCTTGACCCGGGCCACGACACGGGACAACTGGCCGGCCACGCTGTCCGGTGCGGTGCCGTTGTAGCCGTCCCGGGAACCGATCGATCCGCGCACGGTGAGCACCGTACGCACCTCGGGTGTCAGTTCGGGCAGCACACCGGCGAGTTCGGCGTCGGTGAGTTCGTCCAGGCCGACACCCCTGGCTTCGGCGAGCCGGACGCACTCGCCCGCGGCCTCGTGCGCCACCCGGAACGGGACACCCTGTTTGACCAGCCATTCCGCGATGTCGGTCGCCAGGGTGAATCCGGCGGGCGCGAGTTCGGCCATCCGGTCGGTGTCGAAGGTGAGCGTGGCGATCATGCCGGTGACCGCGGGCAGCAGGAGTTCCAACTGCTCGACGGAGTCGAACAGCGGTTCCTTGTCCTCCTGGAGGTCCCGGTTGTAGGCCAGCGGCTGGGCCTTCAGGGTGGCCAGCAGGCCGGTCAGGTTGCCGATCAGCCGGCCGGACTTGCCCCTGGTCAGTTCGGCCACGTCAGGGTTCTTCTTCTGCGGCATGATCGAACTGCCGGTGGCCCAGGCGTCGTCCAGCACGGCGTAGCCGAACTCGGCCGTGGTCCACATCACCACTTCCTCGGCGATGCGGGACAGGTCGATGCCGAGCATGGCGAGGGCGAAGGCGATCTCCGCGGCGAAGTCGCGGGCCGCCACGCCGTCGATGGAGTTCTCCACCGCGCCCTCGAAGCCGAGTTCGTCCGCCACCGCGACGGGATCCAGGCCAAGGGACGAGCCGGCGAGGGCGCCGGACCCGTAGGGGGACAGGGCGGTCCTGGCGTCCCAGTCGACCAGCCGGGACACGTCCCGCAGCAGGGCCTGGGCGTGCGCGAGCAGGTGGTGGGCCAGCAGCACCGGTTGGGCGTGCTGGAGGTGGGTACGGCCGGGCAGGACGGCGTCCGGGTGGGCGTGCGCGTGGCTCACGAGCGCGTCGACGACGTCGAGCGTGCCGGTGGCGACCCGCCGGGCGGCGTCCCGCAGCCACATCCGGAACAGGGTGGCGACCTGGTCGTTGCGGGACCTGCCGGCACGCAGCCGGCCGCCGAGTTCGACGCCCGCCCGTTCCAGTAGTCCGCGTTCCAGCGCAGTGTGCACGTCCTCGTCGGCGACGGTCGGCGTGAACGCGCCGGACACCACGTCGGCGTCCAGCACGTCCAGCGCGGTGAGCATGGCGTCCAGGTCGGCATCGGTGAGCAGGCCGGCGCGGTGCAGTGCCCGCGCGTGCGCCTTGGAACCGGCGATGTCGTAGCGGGCCAGCCGCCAGTCGAAGTGGGTGGACGCGGACAACGCCGTCATGGCGTCGGCCGGGCCGGCGGCGAACCGCCCGCCCCACAGGCTGACGGGCCGTTCCTGCGTCACTGGCCGCTCCGCGCGTCGCGCCGGGCGGCGATCCTGCTGGGCAGGCCCCACAGCTGGACGAAACCCTTGGCCAGCGACTGGTCGAACGTGTCGCCGGCGTCGTAGGTGGCCAGGTTGAAGTCGTACAGCGACTGGTCGCTGCGCCGGCCGGTGACGACGGCGCGGCCGGCGTGCAGGGTCAGCCGGATGTCGCCGGAGACGTACCGCTGGCTGGTCGCGACGAACGTGTCCAGCGCGTCCTTCAACGGCGAGTACCAGAGGCCGTCGTAGACCAGTTCGGCCCAGCGCTGTTCGACGGTCCGCTTGAACCGGGCGAGATCGCGTTCCAGGGTGACGTTCTCCAGTTCCTGGTGCGCGGTGATCAGCGCGATCGCGCCGGGGGCCTCGTAGATCTCCCGGCTCTTGATGCCGACCAGCCGGTCCTCGACCATGTCCAGCCGGCCGACGCCCTGGGCGCCCGCCCTGCGGTTGAGTTCGGTGACGGCCTGCAGCACGGTCACGGTCTCGCCGTCGATGGCGACCGGCACGCCCTGGTCGAACGTGATCACCAGTTCGTCGGGATCACGCCGTTCCGCGGGGTCAGACGTGTAGGAGTAGACGTCCTCGACGGGGCCGTTCCAGATGTCCTCCAGGAAGCCGGTTTCCACGGCCCTGCCCCACACGTTCTGGTCGATGGAGTACGGCGACCGCTTGTTCACGTCGATCGGCAGGCTGCGCTCCTCCGCCCACCCGATGGCCTTCTCCCTGGTCCAGGCGTAGTCGCGGACGGGTGCGATGACGTTGAGGTCGGGCGCGAGCGCGCCGATGCCGACCTCGAACCGCACCTGGTCGTTGCCCTTGCCGGTGCAGCCGTGCGCGACCGACGTGGCGCCGTGCTCGGCGGCGGCCCGCACCAGGTGGCGCACGATGAGCGGCCGGGACAGGGCCGACACGAGCGGGTAGCGGTCCATGTAGAGGGCGTTCGCCTGGAGTGCGGGCAGGCAGTACCGCTCGGCGAACTCGTCCCTCGCGTCGGCGACGACGGCCTCGACGGCACCGCAGGCCAGGGCCCGCTTGCGGATGGTGTCCAGGTCCTCGCCGCCCTGGCCGACGTCGACGGCCACGGCGACCACCTCGGCACCGGTCTCCTGGGCGATCCACCCGATGGCCACCGAGGTGTCCAGGCCACCGGAGTAGGCGAGCACAACCCGCTCGGTCATTGCTGTTCTCCTTGCTTATCACTACGTGTGTCGGGCCGTCCGGCCATGGTCGTGAAACGGGTGGCGAGTTCGCGGCCGGTCAGCGGCTCGCGGGCGATCACCATCACCGTGTCGTCGCCGGCGATGGTGCCGACGACCTCGTGCAGGGCTGCCCGGTCGATCGCGCTGGCGAGGAACTGCGCGGCACCGGGCGGTGTTCGCAGCACCATCAGGTTGGCCGAGCTGTCCGCGGACACCAGCAGTTCGCCGAGCAGCCTGGCCAGCCGGGACGTGCCGCCCTGCACGCCGCGGACCGGGCTGCCGTCCTCGGGGATGACGTAGACGGGCGCGCCACCGTCGGCGCCGCGCAGTTTCACCGCGCCCAGTTCGTCCAGGTCGCGGGACAGGGTGGCCTGGGTGACGTCGACACCCTCGGCGGCCAGCAGTTTGGCCAGTTCGGTCTGGCTGCGGACGGCCATCGACGAGACCAGCTCGACGATCCTGGCCTGGCGGGCCACCCGCGTGGCGGCGGCCGATGTGGTCGTCATGACCGCTCCAGCAGCCAGACGAGCAGCGCCTTCTGCGCGTGCAACCGGTTCTCTGCCTCGTCCCACACCGCGCTGGCCGGGCCGTCCAATACCTCGTCGGTGATCTCCATGCCGCGGTGGGCCGGCAGGCAGTGCAGCACGATCGCGCCGGGCGCGGCCCTGGCCAGCAGGTCGGCGTTGAGCTGGAGCGGCCGGAACGGGCTGACCCGGTCCTTGCCGTCGGTCTCCTGGCCCATCGACGTCCAGGCATCGGTGACGAGGACGTCGGAACCGTCGACCGCGGCCCATGCACTGTCCACAACGGACACGCTGCCGCCGGTGTGCTCGGCCCTGCGCTTGGCGTCCAGCAGCACGTCGGGGTGTGGCTGGAACCCGGCCGGGGCACCGATCCGGACGTGCATCCCGGCTGTCGCGCCGCCCAGCAGCAGCGAGTGGGCCATGTTGTTGGCGCCGTCGCCGAGGTAGGTGACGGTGACGCCGGCCAGCCGGCCCAGCCGTTCCCGGACGGTCTGCAGGTCGGCCAGCACCTGGCAGGGGTGGAACTCGTCGGTGAGCGCGTTGATCACCGGGATGGTCGACACCGACGCCATCGCGGCCATCCTGGGCTGCGCGAACGTCCGCCACACCACGGCGGACACGTACCGGGACAGCACCCGGGAGGTGTCCTCGATGGTCTCCTCCCGGCCCAGCTGCATGGTGCGGCCGTCCACGATCACGGCGTGGCCGCCGAGCTGGTGGATGCCAACGTCGAAGGACAGCCGGGTGCGGGTGGAGTTCTTCTCGAAGATCGCGGCGACCGACTTGCCGGCCAGCGGCCGGAAGCCGAGCGGGTCGGCCTTGAGCCGGTCGGCCAGGTCGAGGATCTCGGCCTGCTCGTCCGGGGTGAGGTCGTCGTCGCGCAGGAAGTGCCGGACCACCGGTCAGTCCTCCGCCGCCGCGTCCAGGACCGCCGGCAGTGCCGCGACCAGGTCCTTGGCCTGCTGGTGGTCGACGACCAGCGGTGGTGCCAGCCGCACCACGTCGGACTGGACCGGGTTGACCAGGTAGCCGGCGGCCTGCGCGGCCACGGCGACCCGGGCGGACACCGGGCGGTGCAGGGCGACGCCGAGCAGCAGGCCGGTGCCGCGCACCTCGCGGACCAGGGGGTGGTGCAACTGCTCGATGCCGTGGGTGATCTCCTTGCCGACGGCGGCGGCGTGCTCGGCGAGCCGGTCGGCGGCGATGGTGCGCAGCACGGCCAGGCCGGCGGCGCAGCACACCGGGTTGCCGCCGAACGTGGTGCCGTGCTGGCCGGGCTTGAGCAGGTCACCGGCCGCGCCGACGCCGATCACCGCACCCAGCGGCAGTCCGCCGCCGAGGCCCTTGGCGAGCGTGACGATGTCCGGGGTGATGCCGGCCTGCTGGAACGCGAACCAGGTGCCCAGCCGGCCCAGGCCGGTCTGCACCTCGTCGATCACCAGCAGCGCGCCCGCCTTGGTGGTGATCTCCCGGGCCGCGGCGAGGTAGCCGTCCGGTGCCGGGACGACACCGCCCTCGCCGAGCACCGGTTCCAGGAACACGGCGGCAGTGTCACCGTCCACGGCGGCGGCCAGCGCGGCGACGTCGCCGTACGGGACGTGCGTGACGCCGGGGGTGAGCGGTTCGAACGGGGTGCGCTTGGCGGCCTGGCCGGTGAGCGCGAGCGCGCCGAACGTGCGGCCGTGGAACGCGCCCTCGGCGGCGACGACCTTGGTCCGGCCGGTCAGCCTGCTGATCTTGAACGCGCCCTCCAGGGCTTCCGCGCCCGAATTGCAGAAGAGCACCCGTGCGTTGCCGGCGAACCCGGTGACGTCCAGCAGCGCCTCGGCGAGTTCGACGGCGACCGGGTTGACGTAGAGATTGGACGTGTGGCCCAGCACGCCGACCTGCTCGGTGACGGCCGCGACCACGGCGGGGTGCGCGTGGCCGAGCGCGTTCACCGCGATGCCGGCGACGAGATCGAGATAGCGGTTGCCGTCCGCGTCCCACACCCAGGCGCCGTCGCCGCGCACGAGCGTGAGCCCCGGCGTGCCGTAGTTGTCCATGAAGGCCGACCGCCACCGGGCCTGACCGTCCACATTGGAATTAACCGTCATGCCGGCTCCTCGTCCGGTAGCACCATCGTGCCGACTCCTCGGGAGGTGAAGACCTCCAACAGCACCGAATGTTCCAGGCGGCCGTCGATCACGTGGGCCTTCGCCACGCCACCGCGCACCGCACGCAGGCACGCCTCCATCTTCGGCACCATCCCGCTGGCCAGTCCGGGTAGGACACTCGCCAGCCGGCCGGCGCGGATCTCGTGGCACAGCGACGACCGGTCCGGCCAGTCCAGGAAAAGCCCCTCGACGTCGGTGAGCACGATCAGTTTCGCCGCGCCCAGCGCGATGGCCAGCGCGCCGGCGGCCGTGTCGGCGTTCACGTTGTGCACCACGCCGTCCACGTCCGGGGCCACTGTGGACACCACCGGGATCCGGCCGGCCCGGACGATGTCCAGCACGGCGTCCGGGTTGACCGCGACCACGTCGCCGACCAGTCCGATGTCCACCGCGAGGCCGTCCACCACGGCCTGCCGGCGCTTGGCGGTGAACAGGTGGGCGTCCTCGCCGGAGATGCCGACCGCGTACGGGCCGTGCTGGTTGATGAGGCCGACCAGTTCCCGGCCGACCTGGCCGACCAGCACCATCCGGACCACGTCCATGGTCTCCGGGGTGGTCACCCGCAGCCCGCCGGTGAACTCGCCGGGAATGCCGAGGCGGTTGAGCATCGTGGTGATCTGCGGGCCGCCGCCGTGCACCACGACCGGGCGCACGCCGGCCAGCCGCAGGAACACCATGTCCTGGGCGAAGGCGCGTTTGAGCTGGTCGTCGGTCATGGCGTTGCCGCCGTACTTGACCACCACGACGCTGCCGTGGAACTCCTGCAACCAGGGCAGTGCCTCGACGAGTACCGAGGCCTTGCGGCCGGCCTCCGCCCTGGCCTGGTCGATGGTGTCCATCACGCGGCTCCGGAGGACAGCACGATGACGTTGTCGCCGGGTGCGTCGGCCAGTGCCGTGTCGAGGGCCGAGGTGAGCAGGACGACCGCGAGGTCGCCGGCTGTCAGGTGCGCGCCGTGCGGAGTGAGCGCGTCGGCCCACCAGACCGCGACCTCGACCGCGCCGATGCCGAGTTCGCCCGCGACCCGCTCAGCCGTGGCGTGCACCGACTGAAACTGTTCCGGCCCGCTGCCGGCGACCGGCGGCACGACGGCGAGCGCGCGGAGCCGGCCGTCGGTGAGCACCTGACGGGACCACAGCGCGGGCGCATGGGTGTCGGTGAACCGGCCGGCGGCCGCGTCCGTCGGGCCCTCGTTGACGAGCAGGTTCGATTCGAGCCGGAAACCGGCGGGCAGGCTCACGGCGCGATCCCCACGGCGGACAGGCCGGTGGTCTCCGGCAGGCCGAGCGCCAGGTTCATCGACTGGATCGCGGCGCCCGCCGTGCCCTTGGTCAGATTGTCCACTGCGGACACGACGATCAGCCGGCCGGCGTCCGCGTCCACCATGACCTGGAGGTGGACGGCGTTGCCGCCCAGGGTCGCGGCCGTGGTCGGCCAGGCGCCATCGGGCAGCAGGTGGACGAATGGTTCGTCGGCGTAGGCGGCCTGGTAGGCCTTGGCAGCGGTGACGGTGTCCACGCCCGGCAGCGCGGGTGCCGAGCAGGTGGCCAGGATGCCCCTGGCCATGGGCACCAGCACCGGCGTGAACGACACGGTCACCGGGCCGCCGGCGACCTTGGCCAGGTTCTGCGTGATCTCCGGGGTGTGCCGGTGGCCGCCGCCGACGCCGTAGGCGGACGCCGAGCCGAGCACCTCACCGGCGAGCAGGTGCGGCTTCAGCGCGCGGCCGGCACCGGAGACACCGCTCACGGCGACGGCGTTGACGTCCGGTTCGACCAGACCGGCGGCCAGCGCGGGGGCGAGCGCGACGCTCACCGCCGTCGGGTAGCAGCCGGGCACCGCGATCCGGCGGGCACCGGCCAGTTCCTCGCGAGCACCGGGCAGTTCGGGCAGGCCGTAGGGCCAGGTGCCGGCGTGGGTGCCGCCGTACCAGCGGGCCCAGTCAGCCGCGCTGGCCAGCCGGTGGTCGGCACCGCAGTCGACCACCAGGACGTCCGGTCCGAGGGCGGCGGCGATCGCGCCCGACCTGCCGTGCGGCAGCGCGAGGAACACCACGTCGTGCCCGGCGAGCGTGTCGGGCGTGGTGTCGGTGATGACCCGGTCGGCGAGTGGGACCAGGTGCGGCTGGTGCGCGCCCAGCGGGGTGCCGGCGCTGTCGCCCGCGGTCAGGGCGCCGATCTCCACCCGCGGATGGGCCAGCAGCAGCCGGAGCAGTTCGCCACCGGCGTAACCGCTGGCGCCGGCTACGGCCACTCGCACTGTCATATGGATGATTATGCACTGCTCTGCAAATTCAATCAACGAGAGTGGGGACACAGCGAAGACCGCCCGGCGGTGGCCAGGCGGTCTTCGGACACGGGATCAGGCGCGCAGCGCTGCGCCCAGGCGTTCGGTGGCCAGCGCGACCGCGGCGTCCCTGGCGGCCGTGGCCTCGTCGCGGGTCAGCGTCCGGTCGGGGGCGCGGAAACGCAGGGCGTAGGCCAGTGACCGCTTGCCGTCGCCGACCTGCTTGCCGGTGTAGACGTCGAACAGCGACAGGTCCTCCAGCAGGGTGCCACTGCCGGCGCGCAGCACCTGCGCCACCTCGGCCACCGGCACCTTCTCGTCCACCACCAGCGCCACGTCCAACAGCACCGGCGGATACGGCGACACGCGGGGCGCCGGGCGGCGTTCCACCACCGGCACCGCGGACAGGTTCAGCTCCATCGCGCACGTGCGTCGTGGCAGGCCGAGCCGCTCGATCACCTTCGGGTGCAGCTCACCGGCGTGGCCCACCACCACACCGTTCACCGAGAACTCGGCGCAGCGGCCGGGATGCCATGGAGCGTAAGCAGAAGCGGTGACATCGAGGTCCACTCCGGACACTTCGCCGACGATCCTGGCCGCCTGCACGGCATCTGCCCAGCCGGCCTGCTCGCCCTGACCCCACCAGCCCTGCCGCCGCCGCTGACCGGTCAGGACGGCGGCGACGTGCACCGGCTGGTCGGGCAGGCTGGCGTCCAGGGCGGCGATCTGCTCGGCCGACGGCCGGCCGTCGACCCCCACCCGGGGTACGGTGTGCCGCTCGGCGCGGACGATCGCCACCTGCCGGATGTCGTACAGCGCCAGATCGGTGAAACCCCGGGAGATGTTGCGCTGCACCGCCTCCAGCAGGCCGGGCAGCAGCGTGCTGGCCAACTGGTCGGCGTCCGACTCCAGCGGGTTGAGCAGGGTCAGCGTCCGGCGCCGCGGATCGTCCTCGGCGAGGCCGAGCTCGTCCCACACCTTCGGGGACACGAACGGGAACGGCAGCACCTCGACGAAACCGGCCTCGGCCAGCGCCCGGGACACCGCGCGCTCCCTGCGCTGCCCCGCGGTCAGGCCGCGGCCGGGCGGCGCGGGCGGCAGCACGGACGGGATGGTGTGGTAGCCCTCCAGCCGCAGCACTTCCTCGACGAAGTCGGCCGGCTGGGTGAGATCCGCGCGCCAACTCGGCGGGGTGGCGATGACGACGGGCGTGCCGTCGTCCGCGGTGTCCACCTCGACCAGGCAGCCGATCTGCTGCAACCGCCGGGCGGTGACGCCTCGGCCGTAGTCGACACCGGCGGTCCTGTCCGGCAGCGCCATCGGGACCACCACCGGGCCGGGCAGCACCGGCCGGCCGACGTCGGTGCGACCCGGCTGGATCACCCCGTCGCCGTGCCGGGACAGCAGGCGCGCGGCCAGTTCCAGCGCCGGAGGCGCCACGGCGGGGTCGACGTACCGCTCGAACCGGCGGGACGCCTCGCTGGGCAGCTTGTGCCGGCGGGCGGTCCGTGCGATCGACGCCGGCTCCCAGGTCGCCGCCTCCAGCAGGATGTCGCTGCTGTCCGAACGGACCTCGGTGGACGCGCCGCCCATCACGCCGGCCATGCTGATCGCGCCGGTGGAGTCGGCGACGACGATGTCGTCCGGGTCGAGTTCGCGCTCCACGTCGTCCAGTGTGGTCAGCTTCTCGCCCGGCTTCGCCCTGCGGATGACGATGTTGCCGCGCAACGACATGGCGTCGAAGGCGTGCAGCGGCTGGCCGGTCTCCAGCATCACGTAGTTGGTGATGTCGACGGCCAGCGAGATGGACCGGATGCCGGCCAGCATCAGCCTGCGGCGGATCACCCAGGGCGTCGGCTCCGTCGGGTCGATGCCGGTGACCCTGCGCACCACGAACCGGGAGCAGCCCTGCTGGTCCTCGATGTGCACCGGCCAGGCGTCCCCCTCGGCGGCCGGCACCTCGATCCCGGCCGGGTCGATGAACGGGACGTCCAGCGCGCAGGCCAGCTCGCGGGCCAGCCCGCGGACGGACAGCGCGTAGCCGCGGTCCGGGGTGATGGCCAGCTCGATCACCGTGTCGGCCAGTTCCAGCAGCCCGACGGCGTCCGTGCCGGGCATCGCGGTACCGCCGGGCAGCACCAGGATGCCGGTGTGGTCGTCGCCCAAGCCCAGCTCACGGGCCGAGCAGATCATGCCGTCGGACACGTGGCCGTAGGTCTTGCGGGCGCCGATCTTGAAGCCGCCGGGCAGTTCCGAACCGGGCAGCGCCACCACGACCAGATCGCCCTCGACGAAGTTCGTGGCACCGCAGACGATCCCGCGGACCGCGTCGGCCGCCGAACCGTCCTCCTTGACCTGGACCTGGCAGTAGCGGATCGGCTTCTTGAAGTCCTTGAGCTCCTCGATCTCCACGACACGGCCGACCACGATCGGGCCGGACACCTCGCCGAGTTCGGTGACCTCCTCCACTTCGAGCCCGACGCGGACGAACGCCTCGGCGAACCGGTCGGCCAGGGACACGCCGTCGTCGTACTCGGGCAGCTCAAGCCGTTCGGCGAGCCAGGTGACGGGGACTCGCACCGTCTACGCCTCCGTTCCGAACGCGGTCGTGAACCGCACGTCGCCCTCGATCATGTCCCGCATGTCCGGCAAACCGTTGCGGAACATCAGGGTTCGCTCGACGCCCATGCCGAACGCGAAACCCGAGTACACGTCGGGGTCGATGCCGCACGCGGCGAGCACGTTCGGGTGGACCATGCCGCAGCCGCCCCACTCCACCCAGCCGGGGCCGCCCTTCTTCGCCTCGAACCACACGTCCGGTTCGGCGGACGGTTCGGTGAACGGGAAGTACGAGGGACGCAGCCGTGTCCTCGCGTTCGGCCCGAACATGGCCCGCGCGAACGCGTCCAGCGTGCCCTTCAGGTGCGCCATCGTCAGGCCCTTGTCCACCGCGAGACCTTCGACCTGGTGGAACACCGGGGTGTGGGTGGTGTCCAGTTCGTCGGTGCGGAACGTCCGGCCCGGGCACACCACGTAGACCGGCAGGTCACGGGTGAGCATGGAGCGGATCTGCACCGGCGACGTGTGGGTGCGCAGCACCAGCCCGGAGTCCTCGGGCGCCACGTAGAACGTGTCCTGCATGGTGCGGGCCGGGTGGTCCTTGGGGAAGTTCAGCGCGTCGAAGTTGAACCACTCGGTCTCCACCTCGGGTCCCTCGGCCACCTCCCAGCCCATGCCGACGAACACGTCGGCGATGCGCTCGGCGACCGTGGTGATCGGGTGGCGGGCGCCGCGGGGCACACGGTCCCAGGGCAGTGTGACGTCGACGGCCTCCTCGCGCAGCATCCGCTCGTCGCGGACGGCCTCCAGTTCGGCGTGCCTGGCCTGGTAGGCGGCGCGGATCGCGGCCTGCGCCTCGTTGACCCGCTTGCCGGCCTCGGCGCGGGCAGCGGGGGGCAGGGCGCCGATCTCGCGCCTGGCCAGCAGCGCCGGGGACCGCTCACCAAGATGCGCGGGCCGGCGTTCGACCAGCGCGTCCAGGTCAGCCGCCTCGGCGAAGGCCGCTGTCGCCTGTTTCACGGCCGACAGCAAGGTCTCCGGCGCGAGCGCCGTGACCTCCTTCGGGTCGTACGGATCGTTTGCTCCGGACATGGCGGTGAACAACTCCTGGCTGGTCGGGCGGGCACCAAGCAGACAGATCCTACGAGACCGGCCCCGCAGGCCGCGCCCGACTTGCCTGTCGGCCGGCATGTCGCTGGGTGCGCGCCGTCGTGTACAGGCACACCGCCGCGGCGGTGGCCAGGTTGAGACTTTCCGCCGCGCCGTGGATCGGCACCCGGACGGACAGGTCGACACCGGACCGGACGTCGGCCGGCAGGCCGTGCGCCTCGCTGCCGAACACCCAGGCCACCGGCCCGGTCAGGTCGTCGGCCACGGTGTCCAGGTCGGTGGCGGCGTGCCCGTCCGCGGCGACCAGCCGCAGTCCCGCGGCGCGGCACGCGGCCAGCGCCTCGGCCGGGCGGCGGGACCGGGCCACCGGCAGGTGGAACAGGCTGCCGGCGGACGCCCGGACGCATTTGCCGTTGTGCGGGTCGACCGTGTCACCGGCCAGGACGACGGCGTCGGCACCGGCGGCGTCGGCCACCCGGATCACGGTGCCCGCGTTGCCCGGGTCGGCGACGCCGTAGAGCACCGCGACCAGTCTCGGGTTCCCGGCGACGGCCTGGTCCAGCGGCCGGTCGACCAGGTCGCACACGGCCACCAGGCCCTGCGGGGTGACGGTCTCGGACAGGCCGGCGGCCGCTCGGTCGGTAACCGACGACACGGGGATGTCGGCGGCGCGGGCGGTGGCGACCAGGTCCGCGTTGCGGGCGGCGGCGGCCTCGGTGACGAACAACTCGTGCACGACACCCCAGGCCAGTGCCTCACGGACGGCCTGCGCGCCCTCGGCGAGGAAGCGGTCGGTGCGGGCGGACCGCTTCGTCAGGCGCCGGGCAGCCGCGACCCGAGGCGTCCGCTCGGTGAACGGACCGGCCTCGGGTCGAGTGGTCATGACTCCGGCGAGACTCAGGCCGGGCTGCCCTGCGCGCCGGCGTGCGCACGGGCCAGGTCGACCAGCGCGGTGAACGCGGTCGGGTCGTTGACCGCCAGCTCGGCGAGGATCTTGCGGTCCACCTCGACGCCGGCGCCCTTCAGGCCCTGGATGAAGCGGTTGTAGGTGAGGCCGTTCTGCCGTGCCGCCGCGTTGATCCTGGTGATCCACAACTGGCGGAAGTCGCCCTTGCGTGCCCTGCGGTCCCGGTACGCGTAGTTGAGCGAGTGGAGCATCTGCTCCTTGGCCTTGCGGTACAGCCGCGAGCGCTGGCCGCGGTAACCGCTGGCCAGCTCAAGGGTGGTGCGGCGCTTCTTCTGGGCGTTTACCGCCCGCTTCACGCGTGCCACGGTGGAATCCTGTCCGGTCTCGTGGGGCGTTGCCGCCCCGGATGTGCTGGATGGTGCTGGGGTCGGCCGTCAGCGGCCGAGCAGGCGCTTGGCGCGCTTGACGTCGCTCTTGGCGACCTCCGTGAGACCGGCCAGGCTGCGGGTCTCCTTGCTGGACTTGACCTCAAGGCGGTGCCGCTTGCCGGTCTTCTCCCGCAGCAGCTTGCCGGACCCGGTGACCCGGATGCGCTTGCTCGCGCCGCTGTGCGTCTTGTTCTTGGGCATGTTCGTCCTCATCGATGTCGCTCGGCGTCGATCCGACCGGCCAGCGGCCGGTCGCGTACCAGTCGGGGCTGGGCCGTCAGTGCTGGCCGTCGCCCCGATCGGTGGTCTGTGGGGTGCCCTGGTCGGCCGGTTCGGCGGACACCGCCGCCTTGGCCCGCCGCGGGGGCTTCACGTTCTTGTGCGGCGCCAACACCATGATCATGTTGCGGCCGTCCTGCTTGGGCGCCGCCTCGACGAAGCCCAGCTCGGCGACGTCGTCGGCCAACCGCTGCAGCAGCCGGAAACCCAGCTCGGGCCGGGACTGCTCACGACCGCGGAACATGATGGTCACCTTGACCTTGTTCCCGTGCGCGAGGAAGCGGGCGACGTGGCCCTTCTTCGTCTCGTAGTCGTGCGAGTCGATCTTCGGCCGGAGCTTCTGCTCCTTGATCACGGTGAACTGCTGGTTGCGGCGCGACTCACGGGCCTTCTGGGCGCTCTCGTACTTGAACTTCCCGTAGTCCATGAGCCTGGCCACGGGAGGGCGCGCCTGTGGTGCGACCTCAACGAGGTCGAGATCCGATTCCTGGGCCAGGCGCAGGGCGTCCTCGATGCGGACGATCCCGACCTGTTCACCCGCAGGTCCGACCAGGCGGACCTCGGGAACGCGGATACGGTCGTTGATGCGCGGCTCAGTGGTGCGCGGCTCGGGGCTGATGGGGCCTCCTCGGTTCGGTTCGTCGCTGCTCACGACCGCGAGCACGCCCCCGAAACGGCCGAAAGCCCCGTCGCCTGAAGGCTGCACGGGGCCGCTGCCGAACCGATCATCTCCGTGGGCCGGCGGTTAGCCGAGCCTGAAGGACCGGACCCGGACGTCTCGCCGACGACTCGGGTGGGAGCGGGACTCCTCTTGCCGCCCTCGCTCACGCGAGGGCCGGTCGCGCCCACCAGGATAGCAGAGCACGGTCATCGCCCGTGTCCGTCCTGCGTGCGCTGAGTGGTCAGTCCACCACCGCGAGGGCGTCGATCTCCACCAGCAGCCGGCGCGGCAGGCCGACGTACACCGTGGTGCGGGCCGGGTACGGCTGCTGGCAGTGTTCGGCGAGATAGGCGCCGTACGCCTCGTTCAGTTCGGCGAAGTGGGCCGGGTCGGTGAGGTAGACGCGGAACATCACCACGTCGTTCACGGTGGCGCCGGCCGCGGCCAGCACCGCGTCGACGTTGCGCAGCACCCGGGTGGCCTGCTGGCCGACCGTGGTGCCGTCGACCTGCCCGGTGGCCGGGTCGATGCCGACCTGACCGGCGACCTGCACGATGTCGCCCTTGCGCACGCCCTGCGAGTACGCGGCCGCCGGCGCGGGGGCGTCGTCGGTGTGGATCTCCGTCTTGGCCATCGCGGTCATGCTACCTATCGTGCTTCGGGTGCGGATCGATCCGGCGGCGGTGAGCCGCATTCGGGACGAGATCGTCGACTGGCGGTTCAAGGGACTGCCCGACTCGGTGTCCGGCCGCTCGATCGGTGAGGTCGCCGACGCCGGGCTCGACCTGTTCGCGGACGGCTTCACCGGCCCGCTGCTGACGCTGGATTCCGCCGCGCTGGAGCACAACATGGCGACGATGGCGGCCTGGTGCGCGGCGCGCGGGCTGTCGCTGATGCCGCACGGGAAGACCACGATGGCGCCGCAACTGTTCGCCCGGCAGCTGGCACTCGGCGCCTGGGGCATCACGGCGGCGAACATCCCGCAGGTGCGGGTGTACCGGGCCTTCGGCGTCCAGCGGGTGCAGTTGGCCAACGAGCTGGTCGATCCGGCCGGGTTGCGCTGGATCGCCGCGGAACTGGCCAGGGACCCGGATTTCCAGTTCACCTGCTGGGTCGACTCGGTGGCCGGGGTCGGGTTGATGGACACGTGCCTGCGCTGCCTCGCGCCCGCCCGGCCGGTGGACGTGCTGGTCGAGGTCGGCGGGGTGGCCGGGCGGTCCGGGGTGCGGGACGTCGCTTCGGCG
>DATEPR010000566.1:0-3234 GCA_035273045.1 Pseudonocardiaceae bacterium
GCGGACCGGATCGCCAAGGCCCGGCCCACCGCGGTCAATCTCGGCTGGGGCGTGGCGCGGGCGTTGACCAGGCTGGCCGACGGCCCGGACGCGGTGCTCGCCGAGGCGTGTGCCCTGCTGGACGAGGACGAGCGGGTGAACCGGGCGGCGTCGGGGCGTGCGGCCGACCTGCTGCGCCGGCTGTGCCCGGACCGGCCGCTGCGGGTGCTGACGCACTGCAACACCGGCCGGCTGGCCACCGGCGCGTGGGGCACCGCGCTGGGCGCCATCCGGCATCTGGCCGAGCGGAACGCGGTGGAACTGGTCGTGGCGACCGAGACCCGCCCGCTGTTGCAGGGTGCGCGGCTGACCGCGTGGGAACTGGCCGAGGCCGGCATCCCGTACCGGATCGCGGTCGACTCGGCGGCGCCCGCGCTGATCGCCAGGGGCATGGTGGACTGCGCGGTCGTCGGCGCCGACCGGATCGCGGCCAACGGCGACACGGCCAACAAGATCGGCACCTACTCGCTGGCCCTGGCCGCCCACCGGGCCGGCATCCCGTTCGTCGTCGTGGCCCCGGAGTCCACAGTGGACGAATCGCTCGCGGACGGCACGGCCATCGTGATCGAGGAGCGCGATCCGGGCGAGGTGGTCGCGTTCGCCGGCAGCAGGACCGCTCCGGAGGGGGCCGAGGTGTTCAATCCGGCGTTCGACGTGACGCCGATCGAACTCATCACGGCCGTGGTGACGGAGTGCCGGGATCAGCGGCCGGCCAGGTAGGCCCGCCAGTCGCCGATCGCGGAGATGTCGGTCAGCCCGGCGGCGCCGCCGAACTCGGCGCGCAGCACGGTGGCCAGGCAGGCCGTGCCGTCGTCCAGTTCGACCACGCCCAACTCCAGTTCCGGCGGCTCGGCCGGCAGCAGGTGGTCGCGCAGCACCTCCAGCGGCACGTCGTACACCTCGCCCACCACCGAGCACCCACCGCCCGGCGTCATGGCGGGGAACCGGTCGCCGACCGAGTAGTAGCGGTACTTGGGCGCACTCCGCGCCGCGCGCACGAACGGCGCCCCGCGCAACTGCTCGTGCAGCGGACCGCCGCGCATCCCGCCGCCGTTGAGGAACAGCAAGGTCATCGGAACACCGACTGCACAGCGTCGATCGGCATCGGCTGGTCCTTCCGCGGTCAGGTGCCGGTGATGTGTTCCGGCCGGACGGGTGTTCTGGTCAGTGCCAGGCCGGTGGCGGCGCGGATCGCCGCGACGATGGCCGGTGTCGACGAGATGGTCGGCGGTTCGCCGACACCGCGCAGCCCGTAGGGCGCGTGCGGGTCGGCCAGTTCCAGCACGTCCACGTTCATCGGCGGCATGTCCAGGATGGTGGGGATCAGGTAGTCGGTGAACGACGGGTTGCGCAGCCGGCCACCGGCGATCTGGATCTCCTCCATCACCGCGAGCCCCAGCCCCTGCGCCGACCCGCCGTGGATCTGGCCCAGCACCGCCTCCGGGTTCATCGCCCGGCCGACGTCCTGCGCGCAGTCCAGTCGCACCACCCGGACCAGACCGAGTTCGGTGTCCACGTCGACCACGGCGCGGTGCGCCGCGAAGCCGTACTGGACGTGCGCCCGGCCCTGGCCGGTCACCGGGTCCAGCGGTTCGGTCGGCCGGTGCCGCCACTCCACGGTCTGCTCGACCACCTCACCGTCCAGCACGTCGACCAGGTCGCCGAGGACGCCGTCCCGTTCCGCGACGACCTTCCCACCGGCCAGCGACAGCTCACCGCGAGGCACGTTCCACCGCTGGGCCGCCATGGTCAGCACCCGCGACCGGACCGCCTCGCACGCGGCCCGCACCGCACCGCCGGTCACGTAGGTCTGCCGGGACGCCGACGACGAGCCGCCGTCGCCGGCGGACGTGTCCGCCGGGAGGACCGTCACCCGCTGCACGCCCAGTTCGGTGCGCACGATCTGCTGCTGCACGGTCACCAGGCCCTGGCCCACCTCGGCGGCAGCCGTGTGCACCAGCACGGACGGCTCGCCGCCGACCGCCGCGAGCCGCACCCGGGCCGTCGAGTAGTCGTCGAACCCTTCGGAGAAACAGATGTTCTTGATGCCGACCGCGTAGCCGACACCGCGCACCACGCCCTCGCCGTGCGTCGTGTTCGACACCCCGCCGGGCAGCAGCCGGAGGTCCACGTCGGTGCCCAGCGGCGGCGGCATCGGCCGTTCCCGCACCAGCCGCAGCAGTTCCGCGACCGGCGCGGCCGAGTCGACGACCTGGCCGGTGGGCATGACGCTGCCCTCGGCCATCGCGTTGCGGGTGCGCAGGTCCACCGGGTGCATGCCCAGCCGCGCGGCCAGCCGGTCCATTTGCGACTCGTAGGCGAAACCGGCCTGCACCGCGCCGAAACCGCGCATCGCGCCACACGGCGGGTTGTTGGTGTACACGCCCCAGCAGTCGATCGACACGTTCGGCACGTCGTACGGCCCGACGCCCAGCGTGGCCGCGTTCGCCACCACGGCCGGGGTGCTGGAGGCGTAGGCGCCGCCGTCCAGGTAGATCTCGGCCCGGACGTAGAGCAGCCGGCCGTCGCCGGTGGCGCCGTGCTCGTAGTGCAGCGTCGCCGGGTGCCGGTGCACGTGCCCGAAGAACGACTCCTCGCGGTTGTAGACCATCTTCACCGGCTTGCCGGTGTACAGCGCCAGCAGGCATGCGTGCACCTGCATGGACAGGTCCTCGCGACCGCCGAACGCGCCGCCGACACCGGCCAGCGTCAGCCGCACCTTCTCCGTGGGCAGGCCCAGCGCGGTGGCCACCTGCCGCTGGTCCACGTGCAGCCACTGGGTGGCCACGAACAGGTCGACACCGCCGTCCTCGGCCGGCAGCGCCAGCCCGGACTCCGGCCCGAGGAACGCCTGGTCCTGCATGCCGACCTCGTAGTCGCCGGTGACCACCACCTCGGCGGCGGCCCGCGCGGCGGCCACGTCACCGCGCCGGATCGGCACGTGCCGCACCACGTTCCCGCCGGGGTGCAGCGGTGTGTCGTCGGCGGCGGTCTCCATGTCCACCACGGGCGCCAGCACCTCGTAGTCGACCTTGATCCGCTTCATCGCCCGGCGCGACCGCTGCCTTCGCGTCGCACACCGGCTCGAGCACCTCGTAGTCGACGGCGATGCGGGCGGCCGCCCTTCTCGCCGTCTCCGGATGGTCGGCAGCGACGAGCGCGACCGGCTCCCCCTGGTAGCGCACGACGTCCTCG
>DATEPR010000567.1:0-3148 GCA_035273045.1 Pseudonocardiaceae bacterium
GCCGGCGCGGGCTGGCCCGGTGTCGCGGTGAAGTCGCAGTGGGCCGTGCCGGTGGACGGCGGGGGAGTGGCCGACACTGGTGGGGCGGACGCCTGGGGCGTGCCGGAACCGGCGGCCGCGCCACCGGGTGTGCCGCCACCGCATCCGGCGAGCAGGCCGAGCAGGGCCGTGGCGGCGGCCGCGAGCGCGACCCGCCGGTGGCTGGCGGTCATGCCGCTTCCCTTCGCTGTCAGCTGGCGGTGACGACGGCCTGGGTGATGGTCACGGCCTTCTTCGGTTTGCCGTCGTTCGGCGTGGCCTGGCCGCTGCTCGGGTCGGAGCCGGCCGTGATGCCGCCGGCCGCGATCCGGTCCAGCACGGTCAGCCCGGCCGGGGACACCGTGCCGAAGACGGTGTAGTTCGGCGGGAGATGGGAGTCCTTGTACACCAGGAAGAACTGGCTGCCACCGGTGTGCGGCTGGCCGGTGTTGGCCATCGCCAGCGTGCCCGCCGGGTAGACCACGGCGGCCTGGGAGCCGGCCGGCTGCGGCGTGGTGGTGGGCGCCGGCTTCAGGTTCTTCGGCTTCTCGTCCGGGATGGTGTAGCCGGGGCCGCCGCTGCCGCTGCCGGTCGGGTCACCGCACTGGAGCACGAACAGCGGGTTCGGCTTCGGGTAGTCGGTCAGCCGGTGGCACGGGGTGTTGTCGAAGAACTTGCTGGTGACCAGGTGCAGGATGCTCTGCACGGTGCATGGCGCCTCGGCCTTGTTCAGGGTCATCGGGATGTTGCCCTGGGTGGTCTTGAACAGGACCTGCGCGGTGCCGGTGTTCGGCGTCTTGGCCGGGTCGGCGGGCAGGCCGACGTCCTTGCCGGTGGGGGCGGGCTGGCCGGGCGTCGTCGTGTACTTGCACGGGCCCTTCGAGGTGACGCCGGGCGGGGTGGTCGTCGTCGGCGTGGTCGACGACGATGCCGCCGACGAGGTGCCGTTACCGGCCGTCGCGATGAAGTAGATGCCACCGACGACCACGACGACGGCCACGACGGTCACGATGACCGCGGTCAGCCTGCGTCGTCGGGCGCGCTCGGCCCGCCGTGCGAGCTGGCGCTCCAGCTTGCGTTTGGCGGCCTGGCGGCGCTGCTCGTTGCTGGGCACCTGCCCCTCCCGTGTCATTTCATTCGACCGTGTGACAGCGAAGTCTAGGGCGAACGGATATGAGCCCCGTGTGGTGGGCCTCCCCGGTAGGCTGTGAATCGCCTGGCAAACGGCCCCGGC
This sequence comes from Pseudonocardiaceae bacterium, assembly GCA_035273045.1. Taxonomy (GTDB): domain Bacteria; phylum Actinomycetota; class Actinomycetes; order Mycobacteriales; family Pseudonocardiaceae; genus DATEPR01. Next base: position 1,253 of record DATEPR010000567.1, read on the forward strand.
CGCCCGGACGGGACGCGCAACTTTCGTGATCGGAGGACATGTCGTGCTGGTCGTCGGGTTCCCCACGGGGGCCCTGCAGGCCAACTGCTACCTGCTGGCCGGCGGCGCGGGCGAGCCCTGCGTGATCGTCGACCCCGGGCAGGACGCGGTGGAGCCGATCATGGACGCGGTCCGCCAGCACCGGCTGTCGCCGGTCGCCGTGCTGCTCACCCACGGCCACTTCGATCACACCTTCTCGGTGGCACCGGTGTGCGACGGCGACGGCATCCCCGCCTGGATCCACCCGTCCGACCGGGCCATGCTCAGCGACCCGATGCGCGGCCTCGGCGCGGACACCATGTCGTTCTTCGGCGGCCGGGTCGAGTTGCGGGAACCGGCCGAGGTGCGGGAACTGAGCGACGGCGCGGTGTTGGACATCGCCGGGCTGTCGTTCGCGGTCGACCACACCCCGGGCCATACCAGCGGGTCGGTGACGTTCCGGACCGGCCCCTCCGGACCAGACAGCGGGCTGCTGCTGTCCGGGGACACCCTCTTCGCCGGTTCGATCGGACGTTCCGACCTGCCCGGCGGCAATCACCGTAGGCTGATGAAATCCTTGCGGGACAAGGTGCTCACCCTCGCCGACGACACGGTGGTGCTGCCGGGCCACGGCCCGAAGACGACCATCGGCCGGGAGCGCGCGACCAACCCGTTCCTCGTCGGCATGCGCCGGCAGGGCGCCCCGGCCGCACCACAGCGAGGACTGTGACCGCGGATCATGTCGACCTTCTCCGCCCCCAAGGGCGTTCCGGAGTACTTCCCGCCGGCCAGTGCCACCTTCCTGGCCGCCCGGGACATCATGCTGCGCTCGGCGACACTGGCCGGATACGGCTACGTCGAGCTGCCGCTGTTCGAGGACACCGCGCTGTACGCGCGGGGCGTCGGTGAGTCCACCGACGTCGTCACCAAGGAGATGTACACGTTCGAGGACCGGGGCGGCCGGTCCATCACGCTGCGCCCGGAGGGCACGGCGGGCGTGGTGCGGGCCGTCATCGAGCACGGCCTCGATCGCGGCCAGTTGCCGGTGAAACTGGCCTACGTCGGCCCGTTCTTCCGCTACGAGCGCCCGCAGGCCGGCCGGTACCGCCAGTTCCAGCAGTTCGGCGTCGAGGCCATCGGCACCGACGACCCGGCCGTGGACGCCGAGGTGATCGCCATCGCCGACGCCGGCTACCGGACCATCGGGCTCACCGGCTACCGCCTGGAACTGACCTCCCTGGGCGACGCGACCTGCCGGCCCGCCTACCGGGAACTGCTCCAGGCGTTCCTGCGCGACCTGCCGCTGGACCCGGAGACCCGGCGGCGGTCCGAGCTGAACCCGTTGCGGGTACTGGACGACAAGCGCCCCGAGATGCGCGCGCTGCTGGCCGACGCGCCGCTGATGGTGGACCACCTGTGCGACGACTGCCGGGCGCACTACGACCGGGTCAAGGGCTACCTGACCGACCTGGGCGTGAAGTTCACCGAGAACCCGAGGATGGTCCGTGGCCTGGACTACTACACGCGCACCACGTTCGAGTTCGCGCACGACGGACTCGGCTCGCAGTCCGGCATCGGCGGCGGCGGCCGGTACGACGGCCTGATGGCCGAGCTGGGCGGGCAGCCGCTGCCCGCGATCGGCTTCGGCCTCGGCCTGGACCGCATCGTGCTGGCCAGCCAGGCAGAGGGGCTGACCGTGGGCGACCAGGGCCGGTGCGACGTGTTCTGCGTGCCGCTCGGCGAGGCGGCGAAGGACCGGCTGGTGGTGGCCGCCGGTGCGCTGCGGGCCGCCGGGGTGCGGGTGGACCTGGCGTACGGCGGCAAGGGCCTCAAGGGCGCGATGCGGGCCGCCGACCGGTCCGGTGCCCGGTTCGCGCT
>DATEPR010000568.1:0-5884 GCA_035273045.1 Pseudonocardiaceae bacterium
CGCCGGCGCCGACGCTCCGGTCGGTGCCCACCGTGGCACCCGCCGGGATCCGGAAGGTCGACGTGCGGCCGGCGCCCGGCCGGGTGCCGGTCAGGTTGACCGTCGCGGTGGAGCGGCCGCCGTTGTGCATGGTGATGCGCAGCGTCGGCTCGTTGCCGCCGGACACCGTCACGGTGACCTCGACGCCGGTGCCGCCCGCGGTGCCGGCGAACCGGCACAGGAAACCGTTCGCCGCGTGCACCGCGATGTCGTACGCACCGGTGGCCGGCACCGCCTGGCTGGCCTGCCCGCCCGGCGCCACGTCCACCTGGATCGGCGGCGCACCGGCCGGGTAGACGCCGAACTGGATCGCCGCCGTGCCGCTGTTGGCCAGGTGCAGGCTCGCCGACCCGCCGCCCACCGACACGTTCGCGGTCGGCTGGTACGGCAGGGCGCGGGCCGGCCGGACGCCGGGGTCCTGCCTCGGCACGGTCTGCTCGCCGGCGGCCGGCGGGGTGGGCGCGGGCAGCTTGGACTGCGTCTGGTCGGCGATGGCCTGGAGCCGGTTGGCGTCCGGCAGCGCCGGGAACGACAGCTCCTTCTTCGTGAAGTCGAAGCAACTGGTCAGGTCACCGGCGACGGCCCGCCGCCACGCCGAGATGTTCGGCTCCCGCACGCCCGTCCACAGCTCCAGGAAACGCAGCACGGACGTGTGGTCGAACACCTGCGAGTTCACCCAGCCGCCCCGGCTCCACGGTGACACGACGGTCATCGGCACCCGGGGGCCGAACCCGATCGGCAGGCCGCCCACGAACTCGTCCGGCGTGCCGGGCGGCGCGGTCGGCGGCACGACGTGGTCGAAGAAGCCGTCGTTCTCGTCGTAGTTGACGAACAGGACCGTCGACTCCCACAGCTTCGGGTTCGCCCACAGCGCTCGCAGCACGGTCTGGAGGTACACGGCGCCGTCCACCGGCCGCGCCCTCGGGTGCTCGGTCCAGGCGTTGGGCGCCACGATCCAGGACACCGCGGGCAGGTTGCCCGACTTCGTCGCCGCGATGAAGTCGGCCAGCACGTGCTGGGCGCTCATGCCGAGGCCGGAGTTGGGCAGCCACGCGGGGATCACGTTCGCCCGGTCGGCGAGCTGGCGCACCTTCGGATCAGGGCTGGCCAGCGCGTCGTGGTAGGCCTGGAACAGCCACAGCGGGTTGTCCCCGAAGTCGCCGACGAAGGCGTCGACGCCACCGCCGTCGCCCACCTCCTTGTTGGCGAAGATCTGCCACGAGATGCCGGCCGCCTGCAACCGTTCCGGGTAGGTCGTCCAGTGGAAGACCGGGACGTAGTCCTCCGGGTTGGTGATGGCGGGACCGCCCAGGTCGCCCGCCGGGTTGACGGTGCCGGTCCAGTGGAACAACCGGTTCGGCGTGGTGGGACCCTGGATCGAGCAGAAGTAGTGGTCGCACACGGTGAAAGCGTTCGCCAGCGCGCGCTGGAACGGGATGTCGGCCTCGGTGAAGAAGCCCATCGTCAGCTCGGTCTTGTTCGGCACCCAGGCGTCCCACTCGCCGTCGTCCCACATGGCGTGCGTCGGGAACCAGCTGTGGTCCAGGTCGACCATGTCCTGGCCGTCCACTTTGGACGTGTCGACGTGGAACGGCAGCAGGAAGCCGCCGTCCGTGCGGTTGGCGTCCGGCTGGTGCAGCACGTCGGCACCGTTCGGCAGGCGCAGCGCGGCCCGGTCACCGAACCCGCGCACACCGCGCATCGTGCCGTAGTAGTGGTCGAACGAGCGGTTCTCCTGCATCAGGACGACCACGTGCTCGACGTCGTCCAGGCTGCCCCGCCCGCGGGGCTCGGCCATCGCCTCGGCCATGCCCGCGGGCAAGGCCGCGGACAGCATGCCACCGGCCGCGGCGGCCCCGGCGGCGCCGGCGATGAAGCGGCGGCGGTTGAAACCTGAGCTGGATCCGGCCATCCCCACATCCTTCTCTCGCTTCGGCACCGAGCGGTACCGCAGCGAGAGAAGCAGCGCGAGGCAACGACCGCCACCCGCGCCCGTGAACGTCCGCTCAACTCGTGGTGAACCGGCTCACGAACGCTCGCAGGATCGTGGCGCACTCGGTGATCTGCGCCGCCGCCACGTGCTCGGCCTGGGTGTGCGCCAGGGTCGGATCACCAGGCCCGAAGTTGACCGCCGGCATGCCCAGCGCGGCGAACCGGGCCACGTCGGTCCAGCCCAGCTTGGCCACCGGATGGTCACCGGTGGCCGCGACCAGCGCGCTCGCCAGCGGCGACGTCAGCCCGGGCAGCGCGCCCGCCGCGTGGTCGACGACCGTCACGGCGAACCCGTCGAACACGTCCCGCAGGTGCGCCTCGGCCTGTGCCGGGGTCCGGTCCGGGGCGAAGCGGTGGTTCACCGCCAGCACACACTCGTCCGGCACCACGTTGCCGGCGACGCCGCCGCCGACCCGCACCGCCTGCAACGCCTCCCGGTAGAGGCAGCCGTCGATGTCCACCCGGCGCGGCTCGTACTCGGCCAGCCGGCGCAGCACGTCGCCCATCGCGTGGATGGCGTTCTCCCCCATCCAAGCCCGGGCCGTGTGCGCGCGGGTGCCCGTGGTGCGGATCTCCACGCGCATGGTGCCCTGGCAGCCGGCCTCCACGACCGCGTTGGACGGCTCGCACACCACGGCCAGGTCACCGCGCAGCCAGTCCGGCAGCTCCCGCTCGATCCGGCCGAGGCCGTTGCGGGCGGCGTCGACCTCCTCGCAGTCGTAGAACACGAACGTCAGGTCGTGCGCCGGCTCGGTGACGGTGGCGGCGACGTGCAGCAGGACGGCGTCGCCGCCCTTCATGTCCACCGATCCGCAGCCGTGCAGCACCTGGTCGGCGCCGGAGCCGGTGCGGCGGTGCGGCAGGTTGTCGTTGATCGGCACGGTGTCCAGGTGGCCGGCGAACACCACCCGGGACGACAGGCCCAGGTTGGTCCGGGCCAGCACGGCGTTGCCGGACCGGGTCAGCTCCAGGTGCGGCGCGTACTCGCGCAGCGCGGTCGCCACCGCGTCGGCGATGGCGGCCTCGTCACCCGAGACGCTGGGCAGGTCGACGAGTGTCGCGGTGAGGTCAACGGGATCGCTGGTCAGGTCGAGGCGCACGGCCCGACGATAGCCGCGCCCTGCCGGTGCGTAGCGTGGAGGGGAACGGGAGGAACACCATGCGCCGATTCCGCTCCGTCGCCGTCACCCTGGCCGGGCTCGTACTGGCGCTGCTGGCGGTCGCGGGATGCGCCGACAACCAGCCGGGCGACCAGAACCCCGGTGTCGGCTACACCAACAACATCTCCGACCTGCGGGTGAAGATCCCGGCCCTGCAGGCCGATCCGTGCCGCGGCGCCCAGGCCGGCCAGTTGTACGGCAACTGCGGGCGGTTCGTGACCGAGGTGTCCGGCACGGTGAACGCGCTGCGCGCCGACGTGCCCGGCCACACCGGCCTCATCAACGCCCTGGCCGGTGCCGTCAACCGGTACCAGTCGCTGGACTGCGACACGATCACCGGCCATCCGACGGCCAAGCAGCGCACCACCTGCCCGGCCGCCCTGAAGTCCATCGGCGCCGATCTTGACCAGTTGGGAAACGCGCTGGCCAGCGCGCCGAGCGGCAGGCCATGACCGCGTTGGTTACGGTGTCCGGGTGAACACGCTCGTGATGACCGGTGCGCACGCCGTCGGCCTGGCCACCGTGGCCAGCGACGGCGCCGTGCTGGACACCTGGTTCCCGCAGCCCAAACTGGGCGACACGCCGAACACCGGCTCGGTGACGCTGGACCCCGCCGAGGCGGTCGGCGCGCTCGGCGCCACGGTGACCGCCAGCCTGGGTCCCGACACCGATCGTGGTGTCGAGGTCGTGGCGGTGCGCACGTCGATCACGTCCCTGGCCGACCCGCCGGTGGACGCCCACGACGTCTACCTGCGGCTGCACCTGCTGTCGTCCCGGCTGGTCCCGCCACACGGCTGCAACCTGGATGGCATTTTCGGGCTGCTGTCGAATGTGGTATGGACCAATTTTGGCCCGTGCCCGGTCGACGGCTTCGAGGCGACCCGGCTGGCGCTGCGCGGCCGGGGCGTGGTCACCGTCTACGGCGTGGACAAGTTCCCCCGCATGGTCGACTACGTGCTGCCGACCGGCGTGCGGATCGCCGACGCCGACCGGGTGCGGCTCGGTGCCCACCTGTCCAGCGGCACGACCGTGATGCACGAGGGATTCGTGAACTTCAACGCCGGCACCCTGGGCTCGTCGATGATCGAAGGCAGGGTGTCGGCCGGTGTCGTGGTCGGCGACGGATCGGACATCGGCGGCGGCTCGTCCATCATGGGAACGTTGTCCGGCGGCGGCAAGGAGATCGTCTCGGTAGGCGAGCGCTGCCTGGTCGGCGCCAACGCCGGCATCGGCATCTCGCTGGGCGACGACTGCGTGGTCGAGGCCGGCCTGTACGTGACGGCGGGCACGAAGGTCACCCTGCCGGACGGCCGCATCGTGAAGGCCAGGGACGTGTCCGGCGCCAGCGGCCTACTGTTCCGCCGCAACTCGACCACGGGGACGGTTGAGGTGGTCCCCCGCAACGGAACCGGTATCGAGCTGAACGCGGCTTTGCACGCCAACTAGTTATTCTACTTAGGACCCAAGAGTTGAGCTCGACTCCCCGCTCCTCTTTGGCACGATCCGCAAAGGATCGGCTAAACCGGCGGCCGGCAGCGAAACCCAACCCTAGGGTCCATAAGGAGCCGGCAACGACACCCCGAACCGCTCCCCCAACCGCCGCACATCGACAAAATCCTTGTCCGACGGCGAATATCCCACATGACAGGTCACCTGGGTCACCGCGTCAACACACCAAACACGCCGCCCGGCGATGACACCCGCGACCGGCGCCGGGTAGTGGAACGAGCCGGACGGCAGCACCTGGTCCCCACCACCGTCCGGAGTCGGAGTCACCGGATGCAGGTCCACCTCCCGACCACCACCGTCCGCCAAAGCCAACGCGGTAGGCAGCCAGTCCCGCAGCACCCGCGTGAACCCGGCATCCGCAAGCGCCGACCGGGCAAGGGCGACCTGGTCGGCCACCACGACGAGATCCAGGTCCGAATGCTCCCGCCCGATCTCGGCCAGGAGCGCGTCCACGCCCCAGCCGCCGTCGACCCAGGTGCGCACCCCGGCGCCGTCCAGCAGGTCCAGGACCGACACGACGTCGGCCGCCCGCATCACGACCCGTCGGGTGGCGTCGTCCGCGGGGCGCCCAGGTGGGGCCGCAGCAGCGCGTACAACCCGGCGGACAGCAGGAAGCCGATCAGGAACGCGATGTCACCCAGCGCCGGGACGTGTTTCGGCACCAGGCCGGTGAAGTCGGTCTGGTTGGAGAACAGCACAATGGATACCAGGATTCCGGTGGCCATCGCGATCGGGCCGGCCCAGTTGCGGTACCACTTGGCGTAGAGCAGCCGATCGACCGGCTGGCCTCGCCGCAGGAACTGGTCGGTGAACATCACGCCAAGCCACGGGCCGATCCAGTACGCGATGATCAACAGGAAGTTCTCGTACTTGCTGCCCGCGTCCTGCAGTCCGGACCACGCCAGGAAGAAGCCGATCACGCCGAACACGAGCGCGACCAGCGCCCGGCGCAGAACGAGCGGCATCCGCACGCCCAACGTCAGGAACGACATGGCTCCGGAGTAGATGTTCAGCACGTTCGCCGACACCGCGCCCAGCGCGATCGCCAGCAGCGTCAGGTCGGCCAGCCACGTCGGAAGCTGCCCGGTGAACTGGGCCGTCGGGTTGTCGCCGGACGCGCCGAGCGGGGCGACCGACACCGCGCCCACGAGTTCGAGCACCATGCAGGACACGAACACGCCAAG
>DATEPR010000569.1:0-4214 GCA_035273045.1 Pseudonocardiaceae bacterium
GTTCAGTGACGCCGACCTGCCGGCCACCCGGCTGAAGCTCGTCGAGCACGACGTCTACGCCAACGGGATCCAGAAGCAGGTGTACGACGTCGTCCGTTGAACCGAGCCAGTCCCGGGATCTCAGCGCGGGTACGCCAGGCGAACCGACCTGGAAGGTCACCTCCAACACGGCGTCGGGAACGACGTGGCCATGGCCGTCGACCACTTCGACGAGCACGTACGCGAGATCGTCGCGGCTGGTGGTCAGGCCACCGACGTCCGGGACGAGCCGCAGGGCGGCCGGAGCGCCCACCGTGGCCAGCCGGGTCCGGCCGATCTCCCGGCCGTCGCGGCTGGCGATCGCGGTCAGTTCGCCCGGCACGTACGGCACCGGCCGCTCATCGCCTGCCACCTCCTGCGGACGAGGGTGAACCGACCGTTCGCTGGCGGGTGCACGACGACGCGCGCTTCACCGGGACGGCTGTACGTCGACCACGAAAGTGCCGGTCGCGGTCGATCCGTGGTACCGGACGGTCGCGGTGACGGTCGCGGCGCCGCCGCCGACGGTTCGGATGGTGCCCGACCGGTCGACCGCCACCACGTCCGGCCGGTCGCTGTGGTAGGTGACCCGCATGCCGACCGGCAATGGTGTGCTCCGACCCCGCGTGACATGGCCGAACAGGCTCTCGTCGGTCAACGACACGGTGAGTTGCGGCACGACGACGGTGCCTACTCCGAACACCACCCGTTGTGCGACGTGTGCGGCCGGGTCGCCGGCCGCGACGGGCTTGGCGGTGACGACGGCCGGGACGGGCCGGAGTTGGCCGCTCACCGTGACGAACGCCTGCTGCTGGACGTCGCTGTTCGCGGCGGACGAGCCGAGTTGTATGCCGTACAGGCCGTCGTCCACCTGGAATCGGTTGGTCGAGTCGTCGAAGAACGCCAGGTTCGGCACCTGGACGGTGAACTCGATGTGCCTGGTCTGATGCGGCGGCACGGACACCTTCCGGAACGCCTCAAGCCGCTTGATCGGCCGTTGCAGCGCGGCGGGCGCGTTCGGTGTGGTCACGTACACCTGTGCCACGTCGGAGCCGGCCACCGGGCCGGTGTTGGTCACGTCGGCGCTGATCCGCAGCGTGCCGTTGGCGTCGACACGGCTGCCGTCGACCGTCAGGTCGGTGTAGCGGAAGTGGGTGTAGCTCAGGCCGTAGCCGAACGGATACGACACCTTGCCGGTGAAGTACTGGTACGTCCGGCCGAGCGTGGTCGCCGTCGGCCGGATGCCGTAGTCGGTGGCCGGCGGCAGTTGGTTCAGGTCGGCGTACCACGTGAACGGCAGGTGACCGCTCGGGTCCGCCCTACCGAGCAGCACGTCGGCCAGTGCCGCGCCCTTGCGCAGGCCGTTGTACGAGCTCCACAGCAGCGCGGGGACGTGCTGCTGGAATCCGGTGACGTCCACCTGGCCCAGTGTCTCCAGATACACCACGGTGTTCGGGTTGACCGCGGCCACCTGGTCGATCAACGAAGCCTGCGCGCCGGGCAGGGCCAGCGTGGTGCGGTCGACGCCTTCGGTGCCACTGCTCGCGTCGGTACCCGCGTACACCACGACGGCGTCGTAGTTCGCCGCAGCGGCGACCGATGCGGCATCTACTGTGGACAAGCCGGGGCCGGTGACGCCGGGCAGGAAGTCGACCTCGGCGTCCGGGTTGATCCGCCGGATCGCGGCCTTGACGCCCTGATAGCCGTTGACCTCGTTGGCCACACCGGGTGCGCCCTGATCGCTGGCATAGCCACCGAGGTACATCGACGGCGGGTTGGCGTAGAACCCGATCACGGCCACCCGGTACGGTCCGGAGCGCGGCACCCGCAACGGCAGCAACGGCCTGCCGTCCCTGGCCGGGCCGTTGCGCAGCAGCACGATGCTCTGGTCGGCCACCCGCTGCGCCTCCGCCAGCCGCGCCGGCGTCTCGGTGACGGCGTTGTTGGCGTCCGAGTTCACCCATGGCCGGCCGCCCAACGCGGCGCGCGCCCGAGCCACCCACGGCACCATCGCCTCGTCGTCGAACTCGCCGGTCGCGATCCGCGCGGTGAACAGCCGAACCAGCGACGTGTCCACGTCACCGACGTTGTAGGTGTCGGTCTGGGTGGGGATGCCCGCGTCGACCGCGGTGGGAATCGTGTTGCCGTAGTTCGACGTGTCGTGGAAGCCCTGGTTGCAGTTCAGGTCCTCGCCGGCCGAGTTGGCGAACGCGGTGCGCTGGTCGGCGTTCACCGGTTGCGGGAAGCCGGGCGGTTGCCAGTGGTGGCCGGCCTGGATCTCGAACACGGCGTCGCAGTCCGACACGAAGTACCCGGCGAACCCGTAGGTCTCCCGCGCGAGCGTGTCCATCAGGTGCACGTCCGCGGCGGCCGGTGTGCCGTTGACCTCGTTGTAGGCGCTCATGATCGCGCCGGGACCGGCCTGCCGCACGATGTCCCGGAACTGCGCCGTGTAGTACTCGCGGAGCGTCCGCTCATCCATGTCGGACGACCCGGTCAGCCGGTCGGACTCGCTGTTGTTGGCGGCGAAGTGCTTCAGTGTGGTGATGGTCTTCAGGTAGCCGTGCGACGACGGCAACATGGTGCCGTTCGGCGTCTTGCCCTCCATGCCGTCCACGAACTGCGCGGCGATGTCCGCGGTCAGCAGCGGGTCCTCGCCGAACGTCTCGTCGTTACGACCCCACCGCGGGTCGTGGGCCAGGTTGACCGTTGGCGAGAAGTAGTCCAGGTCCATGGTGTTGTTCGGCGCGACCTCGCGGGCTTCGTCCGAGATCATGCTCGCCTCGCCGTACATCAGCGCCGGATTCCACGTCGAGCCGAGTGCCAGGTCCACCGGGTAGGACATGGTGTTGTGCAGGCTCGGCGGGTTGCCGGCGTTGTTCGTCTGCTGACGGGCGACACCGTGTGCCGCCTCGTTCCACCAGCCGTAGGCCGCGATGCCCAGCCGTGGGATGGCAGCCGCCTGGCTGGTGTTCATCTCACCGGCCTTCTCCTGGAGGGTCAGCCGGGAGACGAGGTCGGCGGCGCGTTCGGCGGGCGAGTATGCGGGGTTGAGGTAGATGGGAACCGTTGGGGCGGCCGCAACCGGGGTCGCCCCGGCCAACAACGCCCAGCACGCCGCGACGGCGACGACGACCCTTGCTTGTCTCATGTCGGCTCCGCTGGACGTCGGCGGTGACTGACGCCGCCTCAAGCAGGTCGGCGGCACTCAACCGGCGACGGTAGAACCGGACGTTTGTCTCGGTCAAGGACTAATCAGGTGGCTCTGGCGCCAGACTAGCCCGGAAAGCGGAGCAAGTGCTGGGTCGACATCGTCCGTTCGCCGCCATCGACCCTGTGCAGTCTCAACCCGCGCGGCGGCGGTGTGCCAGGCATCCACTTCGGACATGACAGCGTACCGGGGCTTCGCGCGGATGCTGCTCCGAGCACCGAGAAATCCGAGGTGCGCGACCCATGGGCCGCCCGGATGAGGAGTATGCGGGCAAACGGTGGTGTCGTGCACCCTGACCGGACCTCCCGACTGGCCGACGCAACCGTCGGGAGCGGCGACGCCGTTGACGTCGTCGCCCGGCTCAAGGAGGAGCTCTCGCCACCCGCGACGAGTCGCGCGGCGCCCAGTTCCTGTCCGGCGTCGAGCACGTGCTGCGCGTGGTGGTCCCAGCCCGCGGCCCGGCGCACTGAACCCTGCCGGGCCTTCCGGCAATGGATTCAGCGACCCCGCCGAAACCGTCGGGACGGCGGCGAAGTCCATTAATCGTCCATGATCTGTACATCCTTCGGCGCCGGATGTGCCCGATTCGATTGATATTCTGTCGTTCAGTCGGGAACCAGGAGCCGCGTGATCATGGCCGGAGTGTTCATCAACTACCGCACGGCCGACAATCCCTACGGTCCGGCGGCGATCCACGACGGCCTGGTCAGGCGGTTCGGCGAGGCCAATGTGTTCCGCGACTGCGTGTCGGTGGAAGCGGGGACGATCTATCCCGACGCCATCCGTACGGCGCTGGTGGACGCGGACATCGTCGTGGCCGTGCTCGGCCCGACCTGGCAGACCGCCGTCGACGAGTCGACCGGAACCCGGTTGATCGACCGGCCCCACGACTGGGTGCGCCGGGAGCTGTCCTGGGCATTCGGGCGTGGCACACCGGTGCTGCCGGTGTTGCTACGGGACACGCCCGCGAACGCCGAAATGCCGC
>DATEPR010000570.1:0-3052 GCA_035273045.1 Pseudonocardiaceae bacterium
CGGATCGTGCTGGCCGGCGGCCCGGACGTGTGGGCGGCCGCGGACGAGATCGGGCGGCTGCGCGAGTACTACCCGGACGCCACCCTGCTGGACGGCGAGCGGGCCGGCGTGCGCGAAGTGCTCGCCGCCCTGGACGGCGCCCGCCTGGCCCACCTGGCCGCGCACGGCACGCACGAGCGGGAGAACGCGCTGTTCTCCTGGCTGGAGATGGCCGACGGAGCGCTGTACGCGCACGAACTGTCCCGGCTGCGGCGCCCCCCGGAACAGGTGGTGCTGGCCGCGTGCGAACTGGCGCTGGCCCGCATCCGGCCCGGCGACGAAGCACTGGGATTCGCCGGCGCGCTGCTGGCCACCGGCTGCCGGACGGTCACGGCCCCGGTGACCAGGGTCGGCGACCTGGCCGCCGCGGCCGCGATGACCGAGTATCACCGGCGGTTGGTGGCGGGTGCGCCGCCCGCGGTGGCGTTGGCGGCGACGACGGAGGTGGATCCGTTGCGGCGGCCGTTCGTCAGCCTGGGCGCCAGCAGGTGACGTTGGTCGCGTTGGCCGGTGGTGGCTGTCCCCGGATGTCCGGTTCGGTGTCCGATCGGCGGCGGTCCGATCGAAAAGCGGCGCACTGTCCGCGTTGAGCCGCCCGGCTCGCTGCCCGATGCTGGTCCCTCGGACGAGCCAGCGGCAGGGAGGTGGGCGCTGTGGTCATGACGGAGTCGACCGCCGCGGCGCCGACCCGCCGGGCACCGGCCAGGGGCCGCTGCCTCACCCTGCTCACCGGCGTCGCCTGGGCGCTCGTGGCGACGATGCGCTACTGGTGGTCGTGGCTGTGGGACCGGTTGGGCGTACTCAGCGTCCCGGTCGACATCGTCGTGTGGGTGCTGGCGATCATCCTGACGATCCTGGTGGTGCCGGTCCTGTGGCACCGTTTCCACCGGGCGTGGCCGGTGGTGTTCGTGGTGGCCGTCCTCGTCGTCGGCGGCACCGCGATCGTGCTCGCGCCCTGGCACGACGCGCTCACCAGGGCGTGGATGCGCACCGAGTGCGGCACGGACTACTGCGTGGTCGCCCGCGTGACGATTCCGCGATGACGCCCGGTGACCTTGGCGATTCCGCCGATCTTGGCGCCGGAACGGCTGTTGTGGTGGTAAAACCGACCTTATGATCCGGGGTGTTCGGTCGGGCCGGGGGAGCGGTGTGAGGTTGCGGTGACGGTGCGGAGTGTGACCTGACGATGGCGCCCAACCCGGTCCCCGTGCTCACCCAGGACAACGTCGACCTCGAACTGGCCAGGTTGACGACGGACGGCGAGCGGATCGGTGAGGCACTGATCGCCCTGGAGGCGCACCCCGGCTACGGCTTCCTACAGGGCTCGACCCTGACCGGCCGCACCGAGGAACTGTGGCAGGCCGCCCGCGCGGACATCGCCGTGCTGTACCAACGGTTCGACCTGTACCGCTCCGTGCTGGACCGGGCACGCCAGGTGAGGGCGCGGCGCAACCGGCCCGGCGCGGCGGAACTGGCCGAGCTGACCACCCTGCTGCGCGGTGAGGCCGTCGTGCTGGGCACCGAGGAGATCCCGCTGAGCAGGCGGCACCTCACCGATCCCACCACGATCACCCACACCATGACGCTGGGTGAACTCGTGGCCAGCATGGACCGCACCTACCAGCGCGCGTCCGATCTCGTCGTGGCGGTGGACGACGTGTGGTCGGCCGTGGTCCGCACCTTCGACCCGCTGGACCGGGAACTGGACGGCGCCCGCGAACTGTGCGCGTCACTCGGTCTCGGTGAGGCGCGGCACCCGCTGTTCACCGAACTGGACGCGATCAGCACCGAGATCGCCGCGCTGCGCGCCCGCGCGTTCGCCGACCCGCTCACCCTCTACACCGGCGAACCCGGTTCCGGCCGGCCCGATCTGGCGGGCGCGGACCGCCTGGCCGCCAGGGTCACCGCGCTGCGTGCCGAACTGGACGCCCTGGCCGCCGTACGCGCCGACCTGGACCAGCGGCTGGCCGCCGCCAGGGCCGCGATCGACGGTGTCGGCGCCGAGGAGGCCAGGGCCGGGGCCGACTACGACCTCGTGCAGGACAAGATCCGGTCGCCGGCGATCCAACCGGTGCCCGACGGCACCCCGGAACTGCGCCAGCGGCTGGCCGGCATCGCCGGGCTGGCGTCCCGGCACGACTGGTCCGCGGTCGTCGCGGAACTGGACTCCCTGGCCACCGCCACCGGTGCGGCGCAGGCCAGGGCGCACGCGGTGCGGGACACCGCCGCCGCCCTGCTCGGCCGGCGCAAGGAACTTCGTGGCAGGCTGGACGCATACCGGGTGAAGGCCGCGCAGCTGCGACTGACCGAGGACGCCGAGATCACCGCGCGCTACCAGGAGGCGCACGACCTGCTGTGGACGGTGCCGTGCGACCTGCGGGCGGCGACCGTGGCGCTCAACCGGTACCAGCAGGCCATCGCCGCGAAGGGGCCACAGCCATGACGGCATGTCAACGGCCGGGTTGCACCGGCAGCATCGAGGACGGCTTCTGCGACGTGTGCGGCATGGCACCGGCGGCGCGGCCCGAGCCCACGCCGGTGGCGGTCGCGGCGGCGCCCGCCGAGCCGGTGGCCGGCACCGGTTCCGCGCACACCGATCCGGTGTCGGTGTCGTCCGGGCCGACGTCCGGGAGTCGGCTTTCGGTGCGCGGCAGCCGAAGCAGCTCCGGCGGTTCGATGTCCACCCGGACCGGGTCGAGCCGGGGCACCGGCGCCAGCCGGCGCGGCATGTTGGGCGCGGGACTGGTCGAGGTGCCGCCGGTGCCGTACCGCGACCCGTCCGAGGCCGTGCTGGCCAATCCGGAAGTGGCCGAGCGCAAGCGGTTCTGCAGCAACTGCGGCAACCCGGTGGGCCGCGGCAGGGACGGCCGGCCCGGCCGGACCGAGGGTTTCTGCCGCGAGTGCGGCACGGCGTACTCGTTCACCCCGAAACTGGCGCCCGGCGACCTGGTGGGCGGCCAGTACGAGGTGCTCGGCTGCATCGCGCACGGCGGCCTGGGCTGGATCTACCTGG
>DATEPR010000571.1:0-9922 GCA_035273045.1 Pseudonocardiaceae bacterium
CATGCAGACCCAGGCGGTGCTGGAGTCGTCGTGACGGTGGGCATCGACTTCCACCGGTGGCGGGCACCGGAGTTCGGCGGCTTCGCCGGTGCCGTCGACCACACCGATCCGGTTCTGGGCACGACGCGCCGCTACGAGTACACGACCTGGACGTCACCGGAGCACCGGATCGGGTTCGGCGCGACCGAACTGGTGGCGTCGTGGAACGCGACCACCCCGGCCGGCACGTGGCTTGCGGTGGAACTGTGCTGCACCACGGACACCGGCGGCCGCACCGCGTGGTACGTGCTGGGCCGGTGGGCGTCCGGGGACACGGACATCCGCCGCACCAGCGTGCCCGGCCAGGCCGACGCCGACGGCGCGGTGCGGGTCGACACGTTCCGGGCGGCCCCCGGCCGCACCGTGCCCGGCTACCGGTTGCGCGTCACGCTGTACCGGGCCGCCGGCACCACGGCCACGCCGGAGTTGCGCATGGTCGGCGCGATGGCGTCGGCGATCCCGGACCGGTTCACCGTGCCGGCCAGCCCACCCAGCGGCGCCGAGGCGATCACGCTGCCGGTGCCGGCGTACTCGCAGTACGACCACGCGGGCGGCGAGGCGTGGTGCAGCCCCACGTCCACCGCGATGGTGATCGACCACTGGCGCGGGCGTCCGTCCGGAGTGGACGCCGCCGCCCGGGGCACCTACGACCACGCCTACCAGGGCACCGGGAACTGGCCGTTCAACACGGCCTACGCGGCGACCCACGGCCTGGCCGGGCACGTCACCCGGCTGCGGTCGCTGGCCGAACTGGAGTCCCATGTCCGCCAGGGCGTTCCGGTGGTCACGTCGCAGTCGTTCCTGGCCGGCGAACTCACCGGCGCGCACTACGGCACGGCGGGCCACCTGATGGTGGTGGTCGGCTTCACCGCGGCCGGCGACGTGGTGGTGAACGATCCCGCGGCGGCCGGCGTGCGCACCGTCTACGAGCGCCACCAGTTCGAAACGGTGTGGCTGCGCACGAAACGGCACCTGGCGGACGGTTCGGTGGGCAGCGGGCCGGGTGGCGTCGTCTACCTCATCACGCCGCCCGGCCGGTAGATTCGCCGATCGATGTTCTTCGTCGACAGCGACTTCCCGGAGAATCCGTATCCCGGCGCCCGGCCGGACCGCTCGTTCGCCCACGAGGCCGGCCTCGGCTGGCCGATGGCGCCGGCCGGCCCCGGGTGGAACGTGGACGGCCGCACGGCCGACGAGTGGCTGGCCGAACGGGACGCCGCTCCGCTGGCCGGGCGGGTGCCGGTGCTGGCCTACGGGTCGAACGCGAACCCGTCCAAGATCACCTGGCTGCGGTCGGCGTACGGCCTGTCCGGGCCGGTCGTCGTGCTGCGGGTGCGGTGCACCGGGCTGGCCGCGGTGTGGGCGACGCACCTGCGGATCAGGGACGGCCAGCGCCCGGCGACCCTGATGGCCGAACCGGGCCGGGTGGAGTGGCACGCGGTGTGGCTGGCCACGCCGGACCAGGTCCGGGTGCTGGACCAGTGCGAGGGCCGAGGTGTGCGGTACCGGTTGGTGCGGCTGGACTGCGGCACAGTGACCACCGAGGGCGGCACGGACCTGACCGGCGTGCTCGCCTACACGGCGGCGGGCGAGCAGCGGGCGCCGCTGCTGGTGGACGGCCGGGCGGTGCGGTGCGCCGACGTGCCGCAGGCGGCGGCGCTGCGACTGTCCGGGACGCCCGGTCCGGACGGGTTGACCGTGCGGGAGATCACCGGATCGCCCGGCTGAGTTGTTGCAGACTGGCGGCATGGCCGATCCGACGTGGCTGGCGGTCGTGCTGCCCGGCCATGGTGAGCGCGTCGCCGACTTCACCCACGTGCTGGCCGCGCTGGCGGACGCGGGTGCGGACGCCCGTGGTGTCGAGTGGTCCGGTGGCCACGCGGCACCGCTGGTGGCGGACTTCGAGCCGGTGGTGGACGACGTCGCGGCCGTGATCGCCGGGCGGCCGGAGCTGCCCGCGGTGGTGTTCGGGCACGGCATCGGCGGCATGATCGCGGTCCGGCACGCGCAGCGGTACCCGGCGCGGGTGGCCGCCCTGGTGCTGTCGGCGCCGGTGCTCGGCCCGTGGCCGGCGCTGGACCTGCTGTCCGGCGGCGACACGGACGGGATGGCCGGGCCGTACCGGCGGGCCACGCTGGCCGCGATCGACGAGTGCCTGAGCACCATCGACTTCGACCATCCGCTGGGCGACGACCTGCCGGCGCTGTGGCTGCACGGCGACGACGACCCACTGGCACCGGTGGCCGACACGCGGGCGGGCATGGACCGGGTCCGTGGCCTCCGCTTCGAGGAACGCATCTACCCCGGGCTCGGGCACGACCTGCTGCACGGCGACCACGCGGCCGGTGTCCTGGCCGACGTCACCGCGTTCACCGGCCGAGTGCTCGGCCACCGGTGAGCCGGGGCTACAGGCCGCGCACCACGCCACCGTCCACGGCGATCACCGAGCCGGTCAGGTAGGACGCGGCCGGCGACAGGACGAACGCGGCGACCCGGCCGAACTCGTCGGGTTCGCCGATGCGGCGCAACGGAATGCCCGCGGTGCGCTGCTCCAGCGCGTCCGGCGTGGTCATCAGGTCGGCCCAGCGGTCGGTGGCGATGGCGCCGGGCAGCAGGCTCACCACCCGGATGCCGCGCGGCCCGAGCTCGTCGGCCAGCGTCTTGGCGGTCATCGCCAGGCCGGGCCGCAACCCGTTGGAGATGGCCAGGTTGCCCAGCGGCTCGCGGACCGACGTGGACAGGACGAGCGCGATCGACCCGCCACTGGCCAGCTCGCCGGCGACCGTGCGGAGCAGGCGCAGCGTGCCCAGGAACACCGACCCGAACGCGCGTTCCCACGCGGCCACGTCGGTGTCCAGTACGCCACCCGGGGGCGGGCCGCCGACGCTGACCAGCAGGCCGTCCAACCGGTCGAACCGCTCCCTCGCCAGGGCGACCAGCCGGTCGGGCAGGTCCGGGTCGGCGTTGTCGCCGGCCAGGCCGGCGGCCGAGGGACCCAACTCGGCCACCGCCCGGTCGACGTTGTCCGGCGACCGCGACGACAGCACCACGCGGGCGCCGTCCGCGACCAGGGCGCGGGCCGTGGCGAACCCGAGTCCCTTGCTGCCACCCGTGACCAGGTACACCCGGCCGGCCAGTCCGAGATCCATACCAGCTCCTTGCTCGACAACACGTCTGCGAGACAATGACGCACACTATGGACGACCACGTCGAGCTCGTCGTCACCGTGGTCCTCGCCGCCGAAGGGGACCAACCGGCGCGGTCGGCGTGCCAGCGGCTGGTGTGGCAGGTCGACGGCCGGATCGTCGAGTCGGCGGACTGTTCGGCCGAGGAGCCGGGCTGCTGGTCGGTGACCATGCGGGTGCCCACCGAGGAACGGGCGACACACAACGTCGCCGCGCCGCTGGCCAGGGCGGTCCGCCAGTTCGTCCGCAGCCTGGACCCGGACATCCCGGTGCCGAGGGTGTCCTGCGAGCCGCCGACGGCGTGGACCGTGCTGGACGACCCGGACGCGGTGTCGGCGCTGGTCGAGGGCGCGGAGCGGATCCTGGTCGAGGCGTGGCACGGCCCCGACCCGTATCCCGGCGCGGAACCGGCACCCGAGGCGGCTGCCGAACCGGCCGCTCCCCCGGTGCGCTGCGATCCGCCGCCCGGCGCCGACGAGTCGTCCCGCCTGACCCTGCGGGTGGACGTGGCCACCACCCGGCCGGCCGGCGCCGAGTGGCAGGCCCGCGCCCTGGCCAGCCGGATCTCCCGGTCCGCGACCCTGGCCGGGATCACCGAGCGTGACGGCGTGCTCAGCGTGCTGGTCGACCTGGGGACCGCCCGGATGCCGGCGTCGCAGACCGTGTTGACCGCCGTGTCCGCGCTGGACCGACCGGGCTGGTCCGCGCTGCGCTGGGAGGGCGAAACAGCGATAACCACTTGGACGGCGAAACCGAAGCCCCACTCCGGTATTACTGAACTGGAACTGTCGTCGAGCCCGGACGTCCGGCGACGACGAGGGTGAACGGGACACCCATCTGCCGCGGGGCGTCGGGCCTGCGTTGCTTCCTTTTCACGGACGGTTGTGAACCGCATCCAGTCGAGTGCTGAACACCACCCAACCAGACCACCGCGCTTGCGGGCCGGACCGGCCCGCCCGCTAGTTTCCACCGCAACTGTCAACAGCACCCCCGGGAGATCGACACCAGATGGCAAGCGTCGAGGAAGTTCGGGCCGGCATCGCCAGGGCGAACCAGCAGGCGACGGAGGGCATCGCCGCGCTGCAACAGGCCAGTTCGTCGCTCGAACAGGCGCAGGGCTCACTCACCCTGGTCACGCAGGGCAGCGACCACGCCGACGCCGGTCAGGCCAACGCCCTGCTCGCCGATGCCGTGCGCACCGTGGGCGAGGCGGCGCAGACCGTCAACACGGCCATCTCGAAGGCCGAGAGCTACGCGGCGGCGCTCTGACCAGTGTCGATCGAGGCGATCCGAGCGGGTGTGGCGCAGATCCGGGACCAACTCGTGGCCGCGTACCAGGACGTCGGCGTCGCGCGGGAACGGCTGGCCGAGGCCCGCGCCACGCTGACGGCGTTGAGCCGCAACCACTCCGCGTCCCTGCTGCCGCGGGAACACCCCAAAGCGGACGAGCAGTTGGCCGGCTGCCTGACCCAACTGGCGGCCTGCATCGACTGCCTGGACAGCTACGTCGCGGGCCTGTGATCGACACTGCTAAGTTGATCACACCCACGGGGAGGGGCCGCAAGGCACCGAGGGGTTTGGCTTGAACAGGCGCACCGAGCGACGCGACCGGATCCGGGCCGCGTTGGACGATTTCCGCACGGCCGTGGGGAGGGCACTGGGCATCGCCGCCCGCCAGCAGGACATGGTCGCCGAGGCGCACGCCCGGGTGATGGTCGAGTTGTGGCTGCGCGCCGAAGGCGGCCGGGACGTGGCACTGACCGCGCCGCTGGCCAACCCGAAGATGGCCGACGTGGTGGCCAGGGTCGCCGAGGACCGGCGGTCGCATTTCACCGAATGGGAGGAACGCGGCCCGCGGGCGCTGACCGAACTGGTCGCGGCGGCCGCACCCGGCGCCGCCGGCGAGCCCTGGGAGTCGTGGCTGGGCCGGATCGGCACCGCCGACGGCACCGGCGAGCTGCCCGAACTGTGGCGGATCGGCACGGCCGTCGCCGACGAGGCCCCGGACCGGACGCCGTTCCCGGTGGCGGTGCCGCTGCTGGACTCCGCCCACCTGCACGTGTCCACCACGCCGGCCAGCCGGCCGGTGGCCGAGGCCATGGTGGAGGCGCTGCTGTTGCGGGTGCTCAGCTACCTGCAACCCGGCCTGGTGCACGTGCACGTGTGGGACACCGGCCAGCTCACCGGGTCGATGCCCGGCCTGTACCCGCTGACCAAGGCGGGGCTGCTGACCGTGCACGATCCCGCGCAGCCCAAGGAACTCCTCGACGAGCTGTCCGACCACATCCGTCGGGTGCACACCGGTGTGCTGGCCGGCGGGGACACCTCGCTGCGGTCGATCAGCGGGCGGGCCGGGCGGCGCACCGAGCCGTGGCGGATCGCCGTGCTGCTGGGCAACCACGAACCGCTGCCGGACGACCGCCAGCAGCAACTGCTTCGGGTGGCGCGCAACGGTTTGGCGTGTGGCGTGCAGCTGATCGCCGTCGACCTGCCGGTGACCGTGAACAGTCCGATGGAGATGGTGGAGTTCGTCGACGAGCACACCGCCCGGTGCAGCATGACGGGTCCATACGCGACACTCACCCCCGATCCGCCGCTGCCCAGGACGGCCGTGCCGCAGGCGTGCGCGGCGATCGCCGAGGAACTGGAGGACCGCAGGACGCGGCTGTGCACGTTCGACGACCTGATGCCGGACGAGTACTGGCAGGAGAACTCCGGTGCCGGGCTGGTCACGCCGGTCGGCCGGGCCGACAACCTGCCCGTCGAGGTGGTGCTCGGCGACTCGTCACCGCACGCGCTGGTCGGCGGGCCGAGCGGGTCGGGCAAGACGAACTTCCTCTACGCCATGCTCGGCGGGCTCGCCGCCCGGTACTCGCCGGACGAGCTGGAACTGTACCTGTTGGACTTCAAGGAAGGCGTGTCGTTCGCCCAGTTCACGCCCGGCCGGCGGGACCCGACGTGGCTGCCGCACGCCCGGCTGGTCGGCGTGAACGTCAACGCCGACCGGGAGTTCGGCCTCGCGCTGCTGTCCTTCCTCGCCGACACCATGCGCGCCCGCGCGGACGCCGCCAAGCGGTACGAGGTGACCAAACTGGAGGAACTGCGCGCCGAGGACCCGGATGGCCGGTGGCCGCGGATCGTCGCGGTCATCGACGAGTTCCAGTACCTGTTCGCGGAACGGGACGTCGTCGCGACCACGGCGGCGCGGCTGCTGGAGGACGTGGCGCGGCGCGGCCGGTCGCAGGGCATCCACCTGGTGCTGGCCAGCCAGGACGTGTCCGGCATCGAGGCGTTCTGGGGGAAGCCGGCGATCTTCGAGCAGTTCATCCTGCGGGTGGCGCTGCCCAAGGCGCGGCGGGTGCTGGTCGACACCAACGACGCGGCCGTGGAACTGCCCCGGTGGCACGCCGTGGTGAACCACGAATCCGGTGTGCGGCAAGGCAATCAGGTGGTCCGCATTCCCGACGCGACCAGCAGGAACACGTTCGACAGGTTGCAGCGCGCGCTGTACCGGAAGCGCCCGCCGGACCTGCCGCTGCCCCGCCTGTTCGACGGCAGCCACGTGCCGGTGCTCGCCGAGACCGGCGACTTCCGGTCGCTGGCGCCGGGCGCCGGCGTGCCGTCCGCGGTGCTCGGCCAGATCATCGACGTGGCCGGCAGTGCCGCGGTGACGACACTGGCCGGCGCGCCCGGCCGCAACCTGGCCGTGATCGGCTCGTCGGTGGCCGACGCGGCCAGCGTGTTGGGTGCGGCGGCACTGTCGGTGGCGCGGCAGCACCCGCCGGGGTCGGCGCGGTTCACCCTGTGCCCGCTGGTGGGTGACGCCACCGAACCGGTCGGGCGGCTGGCCGACCGGCTCCGGTCGGCCGGGCACGGCGTGACGGTCGTGGGCCGGGACGGCCTGCGGGAGTGGCTGGCCGGGATCGCCGGCGGTCTCGGCACGTCCGAGTCGCCGCACTACCTGTTCGCCTACGGCGTGGACGGCGTCCAGTCGACGCTGGAGGCCAAGGAGTTGGGCGCGCAGTCCGGTCTGGACCACCTGCGGGCCGTGCTGCGCCACGGTCCGGAACACCACACGCACGTGTTCGGCTGGTGGCGCGGTGTGGGCCGGCTGAAGGCGAGCCTGCCGATCGGGCAGGTGGACGACATCGGGCCGTGGGTGGCGTTCGACGTGCAGGGCCAGGAGTTGCAGTCGCTGGCGCCGGGCCAGTTGATCTCGTGGTCGCCGAGGGCGCGGCGCGGCCTGTTCTTCGACCGGTTCGAGCACGCCCGGCCGCAGGTCATCATCCCGTTCGACGTGGAGAAGGACGTGCCATGAACGGTGACGCGGTGCGGCGGTACAAGGAACTGGCCGGCATCAACACCGAAGCGGTGCGCCGGATGCGGGAGCGGGACCGTGCGGTGTCCGAGGAACTGCGCCGCACCCTGGGCGACGCGGACAAGGCGCTGGCCGAGGCGGTGGCGCGGGAACGGGTGTCGCGGCTGAGCGTGCGGCTGCACTGGGAGTCGGCGGCCGAGGCGCTGTGGGCGGAACGGTGGCTCCAGATCGGCCAGCAGCCGGAACCGATCGCGCCGCCCAGCACGGTGACACCGGACGCGGCCGACCAGGCCGACGCCGACGTGGGCCGGACGTACGACGCACTGCGGGAGGCGCTGCGCAAGCAGACCATCCTCCCCCGCCGGCACCGGGCCGATCCGTGAGATCGTGTCCGGTGACGGAAGGACGACCATGAAGGCTACCGAGATCCGGCTCGCGTCCCGCCCGCACGGCTGGCCCACGTTGGCGAACTTCGAGTTCGCCGAGGTCGAGGTGCCACAACCGGCCGAGGGCCAGGTGCTGGTGCGGAACCTGATCATGAGTGTCGACCCGTACATGCGGGGGCGGATGAACGACGTCAAGTCGTACGTGCCGCCGTTCCAGGTCGGGCAGCCGCTGGAGGGCGCCGCGGTCGGCGAGGTGGTCGAGTCGACGCACGAGTCGCTGCGGCCCGGGGACGTGGTGCTGCACGCGCTCGGCTGGCGGGAGTACGCGCTGGTGGACGGCGCGCACGCGACGAAGATCGACATATCGCTGGCGCCGGCCGGGGCGTATCTCGGGGTGCTCGGGATGCCCGGGTTGACCGCGTACGCCGGGGTGGTGGAGGTGGCCGCGCTGCGGCCGGGTGACGTGGTGTTCGTGTCCGGCGCGGCGGGGGCGGTCGGGTCGGTGGCGGGGCAGATCGCCCGGCTGAAGGGTGCGGCGCGGGTGATCGGCAGCGCCGGGTCGGCCGAGAAGGTGGCCCATCTGGTGGACGACCTGGGTTTCGACGCGGCGTTCAACTACCACGACGGGCCGGTGCGGTCCCAGTTGGCGGAGGCGGCGCCGGACGGGATCGACGTGTACTTCGACAACGTGGGCGGGGACCACCTGGAGGCGGCGCTGGCCGTGCTGAACGTGCACGGGCGGGTGGCGGTGTGCGGGATGATCTCCGAGTACAACGCGACCGAGCCCAGCCCGGCGCCGCGGAACCTGTTCGAGTTGATCAAGAAGCGGATCACCGTGCGCGGAATGCTGGTGCGGGATCACGCGCATCTGCGGGAGCAGTTCGTCGCCGAGGTGGGCGGCTGGTTGCGGGAGGGCGAGCTGCGCTACCGGGAGACGGTGGTGTCCGGCCTGGCGAACGCGCCGGCGGCGTTCCTGGGCATGATGCGCGGGGAGAACATCGGCAAGATGCTGGTCACCGTTCCGGCGGAATGACCTGGAACCGCGCCACGAATGTCTGCTGCCACGGGGTTTCCACGGCGCGCCGGGAATAGTTCTCCCTGACGTGGCGCACCGCGTCCGCCGCCGGCACGCCGTCCAGGATGGCGATGCAGGCCAGCGCGGTCCCGGTCCGGCCGCTGCCGCCCATGCACGCCACCTCGACCCGTTCGTGCTCGGCCCTGCGCCACGCCTCCTGGAACGCCTCCCGCGCGGCGGCCCGGTCCGACGGCAGGCCGAAGTCCCGCCAGCGCACCCATCGGGTCTCCCATTCGCAGTCCGGCGGCTCGCTGCCCAACAGGTACACGCCGAACTCCGGGGCCGGCCCGTCCGGCATTGGTTTGCCCAGGCCCCGGCCGCGGATCAGCCGGCCGGACGGCAGTTTCAGGATTCCCGCGGTGACCGGCCACGTCATTCCGCGTCACCGTCCGCCGGGATCAGCTTGCCCGGATTCATGATTCCCGCCGGATCCACCGCCTGCTTGATGGCCGCCAGCACGTCCGCCCCCACCTCACCGATCTCGGCCGCCAGATAGGGCTGGTGATCCACCCCCACCGCGTGATGATGCGTGATCGTCCCCGCCGGGTCCACCCCGATCGCCCGGCTGGCCGCGTCCTTCGCCCGGTGCCACTGGCTGATCGCGTTCTCGTCCCGGGCCGCCAGCACCGTGAAGTACAGCGACGCACCGGTTTCGTAGGCGTGCGAGACGTGGCACATCACGATGGCACCGGGCAGCGTCTCCGACAGCGCCGCCCGGACCCGGTCGCGCAACGGCCCCAAGGCCGACCAGTACCCGGCCGTCTCCAGCGTCTCGACGCACACACCCACGTCCAGCAGCGCGTCCCGCTGCCGGGGACCGGCGAACCTGCCGTGCCGCCACGACTCCCCCGGCCGCTGCCCCAACGCCACCGGCCGCGCCGGCCGCAGCACCCGCCTGGTGCGCGCCCGCATCCGCCGC
>DATEPR010000572.1:0-3500 GCA_035273045.1 Pseudonocardiaceae bacterium
CGTGGTAGATCTCGTCGCTCACCAGCCGCACGTCGTGCTCGGCGCACCAGCCGGCCAGCGCCGCCAGCTCGTCCGGCGCCAGCACGGTCCCCGTCGGATTCGCCGGGCTCGCCACCACCAGGCCCCGGACCGGCCGGTCCAGCCGCTCCAGCAGCTCCACCGTCGGCTGGAACCGCTCGTCGGGGCCACACGGCAACTCCACGACCTCACAGCCCAGCGCCGCCAGGATGTTGCGGTACGCCGGATAGCCCGGCCGGCCGATCGCCACCCGGTCACCGACGTCGAACGACGCCAGGAACGCCAGCAGGAACGCGCCCGACGAGCCGGTCGTCACCACCACGTCCTCGGCACTCACCGCCAGGCCGTAGGTGCGCCGGTAGTGGTGCGCGATCGCGTCCCGCAACTCCGGGATGCCCAGCTGCTCGGTGTACCCCAGCGCACCGGACCGCAGCGCGAGCTCCGCCGCCGCGAGCACCGGCGCGGGCGCGGGCGCCGACGGCTGACCCGCACCCAGCGACACCAGGTCGCCATGGGTGCGCTGGCGCTGCCGCGCGGCGGCGAGCACGTCCATCACGTGGAAGGGGGCCACCGCGGACCGCTGGGCCGCGACCAGGCGTTCGAGCATGCGGCCAGCCTAGGTGAACGCGTCAGTACCCCACGTAGGCCCGACCCGAGTGCACCGCCACGATGCCCGGCACGTTCCCGATCGAGCCGTACCGGGACAGCGCGTACCGCACGCCCGCCACGATGTTGTCCACCGGGTTGTAGATGTTGTCGTGGCCGGGCAGCTTGTACGAGTTGAACGTCGAGTCGATGGTCTGCATCAGGCCCTTCGACGGGTGCCCGGCGTCCGCGTTGGAGTTGCCGGTCAGGAAGATGTGGTCGTCCTCCCGCGCCGTCCAGCTGCCGCACTCGGTGGTGACGCACCACACGTCCGCCCGGCCCGCCGGTTCGGCGGACAGGAACGCTCCGGTGACGATCGGCAGGTTGACCCGGACGACCGCCTCGGCCTGCCAGCTCTCGGGTGCGGCGGCGCGCCGCACGTCGAGCACCCTGGGCCGCCGGCCGGCGAGGTAGACGGCCAGCGCGATCGCGTCGAGCACCGCGCCGGGAGCCTGATAGATGCTGACCTGCGGGCGCCGGTAGCCCGGCCTCAGGCCGAGGGTGCCTTCGGCGTCGGTGATCGCCGCCAGCCACGCGTCGCGCTGTGGCGTCGACATCGCCAGCACCTGGTGCACCGCATCGGACTTCGGGTGACCGGCGCGCGCCAGGAGGTCCCGGGCGTACCGGTGGTCAAGCCGGAACTGGTGGCGGGGACCGCATCCGCCCCGGTCGTCGACGTACACCGCGTGCGGCACGTCGGCGAGCAGGACGCGCAGCTTCTCGACCATCACCGGTTTGACTTGTGCGATCGACATGGACGGCCCGAACCTGCGGGTCTCCACGTGACCGTCGCCGGCGATCCAGCCGAGGATCGCGGCCTCGGTCACGCTGATGTCCAGTCGCGCCGGCGTGTCGGCGGGCGCGGCGAGCAGCAACCGGTCCCGCGACCGGAGGTCGGCCGTGGCGACCATGCGTGCCTCGGTCGCGTAGTCGTGACGCTGCGGTTCCCGCTGGGTCGCCCACTCGGCGGGATGCCGCTTGGCGAGGTGGATCCGCAGGCCCCCCTGGGTCGTCGTGCCGCGCCGGCGGGTGCCGGACGGCCAGTCGCACCACGGGCAGTCGTCCGGCAGAGCAGGCTTGGCCGCCGTGATCCGCGGCAGGTTCAGCCAGCGGTGGTTCGGCGTCGTGGTGGCGTACCACCGGCTGTTGCCGATGCGCACCAGCGGCGCGTCCTGGTGGTGCACGATCCGGGTGATCGTGGTCCACGCACTGCGGCCGGACGTGGGGTCGTAGCCGATCGTGTGGTCGCCGACGCGCACCTCGTCGTGTTTCAGCCAGCCACGCCGGGTGAGGATCATCGTGGACAGCGGCACGCAGTCCCACAGGTTGATCGCGTTCGGGTTCCCGCCGGACTCGTGCTGGATGATCGTCCAGATGTCGTTGGCGTTCAGTTCGCTGGCTGGCACGCCGTTGGCCTCCAGGACCTTGATGGCTTCCTGGATCCACTGCTGGACGTTGCCAGGCGGCCTGGTGGCCGGCGGGCCGCCGCTGGTGCCCAGGCCACCGCCGCCACCACCGGAGAAGCCGCCACCGCCACCACCCGTGCCACCACCGCCACCGCCACCGCCGCCGCCGATCGAGCTTTCGTGGGTCGAGCTGGGCAGGGCCATCGACGTGGTGGTGGCCTGCGGGAGCGCCTCGCCGGGTGCGGGGAGCGAGCTGAACCTGGGGTTGAAGCCGCTGGCCGCGCTGTGCAGTTCGCCGGCCGCCGTGCCGAGGGCGGAGTTGATGCTGTTCACCTGGCTGGTGATGGCGCCCTGGTTGTCCGACACGGCCTGCTCGGCGGCGGACTCGACCTCGGCCTGGGTGGGATGCGGCGGGACGGTGCCGTAGGCCTTGACGTTGGCGCGGTAGTCGGTCAGCACCTGCTCGAACAGCTTCTCCAGCGAGTTCTTGCCGTCGGACAGCGTCTTGGCCGCGTCGTTCAGCGCCTTGGCGCCCGCGGTGAGGGCCGCGTGGCCGGAGTTGCTGGCGCCGGTGAACCGGCCCAGGTAGCCGCGGAACGAGTTGGCGGTGTCGCCCTGCCAGGAGTCCAGGCCGCCGGCCGCGTGCTCGATGGCCTGGCTGCATCCCTCCGCGGTACCGGCCGCCTTGGTCAGGTCGGCGGCCAGGCCGGTGATGGCACCGGGATCGGCCGTGTAGACCGGTTTCGCGCTGTTGGCCACGCCCTCACCCGCGCCACCGGGCAGGGCGGCCACCTCGTCTCTCGCCGTCACGCCGTGTCCCCCGTCAGACCTGCTGGGTGGTGAAGGAGTGCTTGTTGTCGTGTTCGGTGGCGCTGTTGCTGGTCAGGTTCGCGTCCAGGGTCCGCTCGATCGCGCCGACCAGCGTCTCCGCCTTCGCGTACTCCGAGCGCAGCGACGTGCACAGCGCGCTGGCCGCCTGGGCCACGGCGCCGGAGTTGGCGAGCGTGCCGAACATGCCCGCGTCGACGCTGGCCGGCACGGCGTCGCCGACGCTGCCGTACTTGCCGGCCTCGGCGCCGATCGCCTGCCGCGCCTGGGAGATGTCGGCCGTGTTGTAGCTCGACGTGCCGCCCACTGGTCCAGCCCCCTTCGTGTCCTGGCTTCGACGCCGGTTGCCGGGCGCCGGTTCCCCTCACGTTTCGTCCAGTAACTCCCACACCGCGGCCGCCAGTGCCCGGTTGTCGGCGGGGGTGACGGTGGCCCACACCCGGCCATCGGCACTGGGCCGGGTCAGGTAGAGGTACCTGCCGCGGATCGTGTCGTGGAAGGCGACGACCCGGCCGGCCCGCCTGCTGCCCCGGCCGGCGGTGGCGCGCTGGGCGCCCAACTGCCCCCGGCCGACCAGGTCGGCGAACATCGTTGCCAGGACCT
>DATEPR010000573.1:0-4061 GCA_035273045.1 Pseudonocardiaceae bacterium
CTCCGTGTCGCCGACGTACTGCACGGCGGTCAGCTCGGGACCGTACACCAGGCGGTACTGCGTGCCGTGCTGCACGACGGGCCGGATCTCCCGGTAGGTGCGGATCAACGACGCGGCCAGGGTGAGGTCGTCGGCCGACCAGGACGTGAGGTCGCCGCTGATGCCGAGCACGCCGGCCATGGCGACGTGGAACCGGAACGCCAGGGGAGTGGTGCGCCCGGTCGTCGGGTTGGGGCAGTCGGTGACCCACGCCGACATGGTCTGCGCCGGATACAGCTGGCTGAACCCGTGCTGGATGGCGATCCGGTCGACGGCGTCGGTGTTGTCCGACGTCCACACCTCGTCGGTGTGCGCGAGCACGCCGAGATCGGTGCGGCCGCCACCGCTGGCGCACGACTCGATCCGCAGCCCGGGATGCCGGGCCCGCAGTTCCGCCATGATCCGGTAGACGGCCGTGGTGTGCTCTAGCCACACCCGGTCCGGGTCGGCGTGCCCGGGCCGCCCGGCCTCGGTGAACGGGCGGTTGCAGTCCCACTTGAGGTAGTCGACGTCGTTGTCGGCGACCAGCCGGTCCAGCCAGTCCAGCGCCCACGCGGCCACCTCGGGCCTGCCGAAGTCGAGCACCAGCTGGTTGCGGATCTCCGTGCGGCGCCGGTGATCCTGGTGGACGACCCAGTCCGGGTGCGCGCGGTAGAGGTCGCTGTCCGGGTTGACCATCTCCGGTTCCACCCACAGCCCGAACCGCATGCCCAGGCCGTGGACGTGGTCGGCCAGCGGGCGCAGGCCGTGCGGGAACGCGGCCGGGTAGGGCTGCCAGTCACCCAGGCCCGCGTGGTCGTCGCGGCGGGCGCCGAACCAGCCGTCGTCCATCACGAACAGTTCGACGCCGATGCCCGCCGCGAGGTCGGCGAGCCCGCGCTGGCCGGACTCGTCGACGTCGAACGTGGTGGCCTCCCACGAGTTGTAGAGCACCGGCAGCGGTTCGTGCGGCGCGGGCAGCACGTGCGCGCGGGTGTACGCGTGCCACGCCCGGCTGGTGCCGCCGAACCCACCGGCGTCGAACAGGCCCGCGAACACCGGCGTGGCCATCGTCTCGCCGGGGGCCAGGTGCCAGGTCAGGCCATCGTGGCCGAAACCGCCGGTCCACGACACCCGCTCGACGGGGTCGCGGTGCACGGTGATCCGCCACGTGCCGCTCCACGCCAGCGCGGTCGACCACACGGCGCCGTGCGACTCGTCGGCATCACCCGCGTCGATCATCACCCACGGGTTGGCCTGCACGGTCCGGGTGCCGGTGCGGCTGGTCAGCACGGTCTCGGCGGCCGGCAGGGCGGTGCGCCGGACCTGGTGCTCGTGGCTCCAGCCGCCGACGACGTGGCTGACCCGGTAGTCCGGCAGCGGCGGTACCGACCAGCACGCCGAGTCCAGCCGGGACACCGCGATCGGGTCGGCGCCGGTGTTGGCGACCGTGACCCAGCGTTCGACGACGTCGGAGTCGTCATACACGCGGTAGTGCAGCGTGATGGCGAGCGGGTAGTGCCGGTCGGCGAGCCGGATCTCCAGGTGGCCGCCGTCGACGTGCTGGCCGGCGTACGCCCACTCCAGGGCGGTGGTGCCGTCGGCGAAGCGGGCCTGGACGGACCGCGGCCCGAAGTAGGCGCCCGCCTCGACGGCGATCTCCGGCCGGTCGCCGGTCAGCGCGGTGACCTCGTCGAGGTCCAGCCGGGGACCCCAGTACACGTGGGTGGGCGTGTCGTCGTCGGCCAGGCGCACGGCGTAGGTGGTGTGCGCTGTGGTCAGCAGCCACAGCCGGTCGGCGGCGGCGAACGTGGTCGGCATCGCTGATTTCCTTCCGAAGGAAAGTAATCAACGTAGCCGAGAGGGGGTGCCGGGCGGCACCCCCTCTCGAATCGGGTCAGCTGATGCTGACGTCGTCCGCGAACACGGTGCCCTGGGCGAACCAGCCGTGCACGAAGACGGTCACCGTGCCGTTGGCGCCGGTGGTGAACGGCACGCTCAGCTGGGTGAACCCGGCCGACGAGGTCCACGTGCTGGCGGAGGCGCCGCCGGACACGCCGATGAACGCGAAGTTGCCGCGCACCCACGCGGTGAGCGTGTGGCTGGAGTTGGGCGCCAGCGTCACGGTCTGGTCGATCTCGCCGGTCTGCGAGTCGGTGGCCGCGATGCTGACGGCGTGCGTGCCGGTGTGCACCGGGGTGGTCACCACGGCGTCACCCGGCTGGCCGGTCCACGGCGACAGGCTGCCCGACTCGAAGCCGCCGTTGGCGACCGCGCCGGACGGTGGCGGCGTGCCGCCGCCGGTGACGGTCAGCGAGAACGTCGCGCCGTGGCTGCCGGACGCCGCCGTGCCCTGCACCGTGATC
This sequence comes from Pseudonocardiaceae bacterium, assembly GCA_035273045.1. GTDB lineage: Bacteria > Actinomycetota > Actinomycetes > Mycobacteriales > Pseudonocardiaceae > DATEPR01. Next base: position 2,385 of record DATEPR010000573.1, read on the forward strand.
GGGTAGGTGCCGGCCGGCGTACTCGCCGACGTGGTCACCGTGAGCGTTGCCGACGCGCCGGCCGTCACCGACGCCGGGGTGAACGACACGGTCGCGCCGGTCGGGGCGCCGGTCGCGGACAGGCTCACCGACTGCGCGGAACCGGACGTCACCGAGGTGCCGACCGTGGCCGACGCCGACGCGCCCGCGGCCACCGACGCCGACGCGGGTGCCACGGAGACGGAGAAGTCGTTGGCGGGGGTGGTGGTCGTGCCGCCGGAGAACGGCGCGAACGAGTGGCTGAACTGCCACTGCGTCTGCGCGATGCCCGAGCAGCTGTCCGACGCGGTGCTGGAGCCCGCGCAGCCGCCGTTGTCGCGCTGCAGAGCCCAGAACGACAGCGAGCTGATGCCCTTGGCCACGGCCCAGTTCTCGACCGTGGTCGCGTCGGCGGTGGTGAACGTCTCGGCCGGACCGAAGTCGTCGACGCCGGGCATCTCGGTGACGCCGACCATCGCCCACAGCTGCGCGGTGGTCTTGCCGGGATACAGCGACTGAAGCTGGCTGACCAGACCGGACGCCGCCGTCTCGGTGTCGCCCGCCATCTCGTGGGACGCGCCGTCGAAGTAGTCGAACGTCATGATGTTGACGATGTCGATGCGCGCGTTGTTGGTGACGGCGTTGCGCAGCACGGCCAGGCCCGACGGGGCGAGCCCGGTGGTGGTCGTGGGCAGGGTGTAGGAGAACTGGACGGTCCGGCCGTTCGCCGCGGCCCACGCCTCGACCTGGGCGATGGCCTTGTTGCGGCGGTCGATGCCCGCGGTGTTGGTGAGCGAGTTGTCCTCGGTGTCCAGGTCCAGCCGGGTGACGTTGTAGGTGGTGACGACGTTCTCGTAGGCCGCCGCGATCGAGGCGACGTTGGTGCAGCTGTCGGCCAGTTCGGTGCCGGTGTCGTCGGCGGTGAAGCCACCGAAGGACGGGATCACGTCGCCGCCGCCGGCCCGGATGGTGTTGATGTCACTGCCGAACGTGGCCGACGAGACCGGCATCGTGGTGTCGCCGTCCCAGTCGACGGTGCACGAGCCCGCACTGGGCGTCTGGAGGAACGCCATGGTGAGGAACTTGTCACCGGACTGTCCGGACAGCCCGGAGAGGCTGTCGCCGGCGTAGGTCTCGAAGTACGGCGCGAAGACATGGGCAGGCAGGGTGGCGGCCGAGGCGGTGCCCTCGGTGGCCACGGAGACGCCCGCCACCACGGTGGCCAGTGCGACGCCGCCTGCCAACACGGATCTGGATAAACGCATGCGCGCTCCTGTGAACGGTGAAGGGAAAAGGGAGTGGAGACGCGGACGGCACACCGTGCCGGGAGCTACGACAGCGCGATTCTTCGGCGTCCAGCCACGACATCGCCCACCTTGGGTAGGACCCTCCGGCGGTCATGCCGCCGGAGCTGTCGCAACCGCGCGCTGCGGCCGCACCGGCGACCTGGCCGTCCTGTTCGCCTCCTGTCGAGGTAGACCCAAATTGGACTAGACCACGTTGGTTTGTCAAGGGCCGGACGAGGGGTGGCCTAGAATCGGAGCTTCGCCGCGCGCAGGGAGGTGGACCGGTGGGCGAGCTGGGACTGCCGGACACCAACGGCATCCTGCGGCTGCCCTGGGTCCGGCCCGACCGCACCAGCGAAGGCATGGGCTGGGA
>DATEPR010000574.1:0-5188 GCA_035273045.1 Pseudonocardiaceae bacterium
CTCGTCGACGTGTTCGACGACACGGTCGACGCACGGGTGGGCGAGCAGCTTGCGGTGCGCCGCCATGCCGTCCCTGGGCGCGTCGGCCGCCCAGGGCAGCCAGTGCACCGCCAGGATGTGCCCGCCGGGTCGTAGCGCGGCGACCGTCTGGTCCACTGTGGTCTTCAGGTCGGCGTCGCCGAGGTAGTACAGGATCTCGCTGAACACCACCAGGTCGGCCGGGCCGGCCGGCATCCCGCCGGGCAGGATGCCGAGCTCGACCGTGACGTTGGGCAGGTGCTCGGTACGTGCCCGGCAGCGCCGCACCGCGGCGGCCACCGGGTCGAACGCGACCAGCCGGTCGCACCGGGCCGCCAGCGCCCTGGTCAGCGCGCCGATGCCGCAGGCGGGCTCGACGACCGTCCCGTACCGCTGGCGCGGCAGGCTGGCCAGCGCGATGCCCTGCTTGCGCTGCTCGTACCAGGACGTCGCCACGTGCCACGGGTCGTCGGCGGCGCCGTACAAGTCCACGAACCGGCTCAGCGGGGCGCCCTCGTGCCGCGGGTGCCGGAACAGGACCTCGCAGCCGCGCCCGAGCGTCCCCGGTGCCGGCTGGGACGTGAACGCGGCGATGCCGGCGGCCTTGCGTCGCCGTCGCGTGCCGTCCAGCCGGTGGGCGTACGCCGAGGCGCGCGGAAGCCGGTCCGGACTCGTCCGCCGGACCGGATAGGACCAGCGGTGCGTGGTGATCGGCGCGACCTGGAGGGCGACCTCACCGACGGTCCGCTGGTCGGCGTTGGACTCACCCGGCCACGGCGCCAGGCACACCTCGGCGTCCCGGACCAGGTCGACCAGTTGCTCCGCCAGGACCGTCCGATGTGTCAGGAGACCGGAGGCGGGCAGGCCGAGCCGGTGCACGGTGACGTCGGACAGGCCCTCCGCGGCCAACGCGCTCGGCAGTTCGTCGGTGCCGTCGTCGGCCGCGACGACCAGATCGATGTGGGCACCACGGTCGTGCAACTGCTGGAGCAGCCCGCTCACGCCGAGCACCGCGTCCTCGGGACGGGCAGCGACCGCGACGACCCGCTCGACCGGCTGGTCCGGGAACGGCGGCAGGCCGGCCAGCCATGCCGATTCGTCGATTCCTTGCTGCTGAACAGTCATCGCCGCACCACGCAGACTCATGTCACGATCGCTGGCTCGGCTGTGTGGTCAACCGCCCTGTCACCGTACGGCCAGCGGGACGTCCCGGCAAACGGGACTGTTTTGGCCTTGGGAGTACGGGTACGCGATGTGGTGTGCGCATATCGTTCTGGGGAGCAACGATGACGTGGATCTTCCGTCGACAGCGTGACCTGGCCGAGCTGGAACGCGACCTGGCCGCCGATCCGGTGCTGCGGACACTGACCGACCTGTTCCCGCGACCGCCGGAGCCCGGCGCCGACCGGACTCCGGCCACGGACACGCGAGCCGCTCGGCTGGTCAGCCGGCTGCTCAATCCAACCTGGTACGCGGTCGGGTTGGTGGTGGCACTGATCGGCCTGGGGTGCTGTCTCGTCGCCGCGCCGACCCACCAACCGGCCCTGGCCGTGGCCGGCGTCGTCCTGGCCGCGTGCGCCGTGCCGTTCCTGGCGATGTCGCGGCGCGACCTGCGGGCACGCGAGCCGGAACGGGCCGGGCGACGATGACCCGGCCCGCGGCTACGGACGCCGCCAGTCGTCGCCGGTCAGGTGCGAGCCGGCCTGCGGTCCCATCAGGAGCATGCCGCCGTCGACGACGATCGACGCGCCGGTGACGTAACTGGCGGCCGGTGTCGCCAGGAAGGCGACCACCGCCGCCACTTCGTGCGCGTGTCCCGGCCGGCCGAGCGGAACACCCGGCCGCTGCTGGGTTTCCGGGTCGACGTCCGGCTGGTCGGTCATCGGCGTGGATATCTCGCCGGGGGCGACGGCGTTCACGGTGATGCCGTGTTCGGCCAGTTCCAGGGCCAGCACCTTGGTCAGCATCCCGGCGCCGCCCTTGGCCGCGCAGTAGGGCGCCGAACCCACCCGGGGCGCGTGTTCGTGCACGCTGGTGATCGTGATGATCCGGCCGCCGCGGCCGGCGTCGATCATCCGCCGGGCGGCCCGCTGCGAGCACACGAACACGCCGTCCAGATCGACCGACACGACGCGCCGCCACGTGTCGAAGTCCATGTCGACCGCCAACTGCTTGCAGCCGGTGCCGGAGCAGTTGACCAGGATGTCCACGCCCCCGAGTTCGCCGGCCAGTTCGTCGATGACGTCACCGGCCTGCGGCAGTTCGGTCAGGTCCAGGCGGCGTACCACGGTCTTGGCTCCGCGTGCCTCGGCTTCGGACGCGGTGTCGTGGGCTCCCTGCTCGTCCGTGTGGTAGGTGACGCCCACATCGACACCGCCGCCGGCGAGTGTCACCGCGACCGCGCGCCCGATGCCGGAGTCGGAGCCGGTGACGATCGCGGTCAACGGCCGGTCGCCGTAGGTCGAATTGGTCATGCCGCTGGCCTACCCAGGGGCGGCTGGTCTCATGCGTACGGCCTGGCCGGGCCGGGTTGGCCGACCGCGACGGTGGGTAGGCGACAGTTATGACGACACCGGTTCGCCGGGCCGTGTCCGGGCTCGTGCCCACCGCGCCGACGACTCGGGAACGCCTGGCTCATCCACTTCAGACCACCGCTGGGCTCGCCGTCGCCGTCGTGGCGTTCGCGTTCCAGCAGACGTCGATCGTGCCCGCGGTGCACGACGTGCAGCAGTCGTTGCACGGCACGGCCGAGTGGTCGTCCTGGTTGGTCACCGTCTACCTGATGGTGGCCACGGTCGCGACGCCGGCACTGGGCCGGCTCGGCGACCTGCACGGTCGCCGCCGGGTGTTGCTGGCCGGACTCGCGGCCTTCGCGGTGGCGTCGATCGGCGCCGCGGCCGCGCCCAATCTGGCTGTGCTGCTGTGCTGGCGTGCCGTCCAGGGCGTGGGTGGCGCCGTCTACCCGCTGGCGCTGGCACTGGCGCGCGGCGGCGTGCCGGAGCAGCGGTCGAAGATGGTGATGTCGCTGCTGGCCGGTGCGTTCGGCGTCGGCACCGGCCTCGGGTTCGTGGCCGGCGGGCTGCTGTCGGAATACGTGTCGTGGCGGGCGATCTTCTGGGTCGGCGCCGGGCTGGTCGCGTTGGCCGTGTGGCTGGCCATGCGGGTGGTGCCGGACAGCGGGGATCGGGCCACCGGTGGTTTCGACGTGGCCGGCACAGTGGAACTGGCCGTCGCGGCCGTGGCGCTGCTGGCCGGGCTGACTCTCGTTGTGTCACTGGGCTGGCGGTCACCGGTCACCATCGGGCTGTTCGTCGTGGCCGTGGTGCTGTCGGTGGTGTGGGTCCGGCACGAGCGGCGCACCCAGGATCCGTTGGTGGACCTCGGTGTGCTGCGCAACCGCCGGGTCACGGCCGCGAACCTGGCGACGGTCGCGCTGGGCTGGGCGCTGTTTGGCAGCTTCCTGCTGATCCCGCGGTTCGCGCGGGTCGACCCGGTCCACGCCGGCTTCGGGCTCGGCCTGGGCAGTGCTCTGATCGGCCTGGTGATGCTGCCGCTGGCCGCCGGGCAGGCGGTCGCCGGGCCGGTGGCGGGCGTGCTCAGCCGGCGGGTTCCGTCAGCGGTGGTCTTCGCCGGCGGCCTGGTGCTCGTGGCCGGTGGTCTGGTGCTGCTGGCCACCACCCGGACCGGTGCGCCGCTGGTCGCCGTGGGCGCGCTGCTGCTCGGTGCCGGCGCCGGAGCGGCCCTCCAGTCCGGGAGCATGGTCGCCACCGACGCGGTGGCGCCGGACGTCGCCGCGGTGTCCGCCGCGGTGAACAGCACCGTGCGGCGGCTGGCCGGCGGTATCGGCGGCCAGGTCGACACGGTCCTGCTGGCGTCGATTGCCGCGGGCTCGCGGGCCTACGTGGTCAGCTATGCGCTGGCGGCCGGGATCTGCGTGGTGGGCGCCGGGCTGGCGTTGTCGGCCGGTCGCCGGCCGGCTCCGCGCTGAGTCAACTGGCGTCGACCCCGGGGATCTCGCGGACCTTCACCTGGAGTTGGCCGTCGCGGACCCGGACGTCGAGCACCGGCTGCGGCGCGGTCGCCGGCCCGTGCACCACCGAGCCGTCGGTCATCCGGAACACGCTGTGGTGCCACGGGCAGGTCACGCACGGAACGCCGTCGGTGGTGGTGATCTCGCCCTGGTGCAGCGGTGCGGCCATGTGCGCGCACCGGTCGTGCAGGACCAGGAAGTCGCCGTCGTGCGCCAGCACCATCACCGGGATCAGTCCCGCCATCCGCCGGGCCGGCTGGTCCGGGGCGAAGTCGGCCACCGAGCCGATGTCGGTCCAGTCGGCCGGACCGGCGTGCGGCACCTCGGCCGCGTGGTTCGGGCCGGTCGCCCAGCGGAACGACAGTTCGCCGCCCAGCGTGGCGGCGCCGGCGAGCAGGCCGTAGCCGGCCAGCGCGAGCGCCCCACCACCGCGGCCGCCCTTGGCGCGTAGCCGCAGCGACCCCGCGTAGCACAGCAAACCGGCCACGTTGGCCAACCCGTGCACGAGGCCGACCCGCTGTTGCTCCTCGTGCGCCGCCGAGTAGTCGGCCAACCCGGTGACCGCGGTGGGCAGGCTGCCGGCGATCCCGAAGCGGATCAGCGGCGTGGCGCCGGGGGAGCCGGTCACGTCGAGCAACGCCGCCCCGGTGAAGCAGCCGAAGGCGAACTGGGCCAGTGCCGGGTGGATCGGGTGGCCCTGCCACAGCCCATGCAGCACATCCTTGACCTTGCCCTGCGGCAGCACCTTCCCGGTGGCGTCGCGCACGGCGCCGGCGACCCGGTCCAGCCGGCGGGCGTTGGCGATCCGATCTGACAGGACGATCTGTTTCATGGACGGTGAATTGCCGCCTGTCCGGAACGCAAACCCGCCGGCGCATGGCCAACCGGTCACCGGGTACGCCACGGGCATGGCCATTCTCGACCCCGCACCGCCGAAACCGTTGCCGGAGCCCCGCACACCGCGGACACTCGCCGACCACCTGCGGCGGATGGCCGGCTCCGGTGCGTTGGACCTGCCGTTGCCCGGCGCCGGACAGACCGCGCGGCGGTGGGCGGCGTTGGCCGCGCTCGGCCGGTGCGGTCTGGCCCTGGCCCGGCTGGCCGAGGGCCATACCGACGCGGTCGCGATCCTCGCCGAGG
>DATEPR010000575.1:0-2537 GCA_035273045.1 Pseudonocardiaceae bacterium
ACCTGCGACGGCCCGAGCATCAGCAGCCCGAACACCGCGCCGACCACGTACAGGTCCAGGTGGTCGCGCCACCGCTCGCGCAGCATTCGCCAGGCCAGCCACGGCAGCGTGGGCAGCACGAACCACCCGAGATAGGCGACCGGCACGGCGAGGAACGGGTGTCCGGTGTACGTGGCGAAGTTGGGCAGGTAGGGCTGCGCGCTCGGGGTCGACAGCTCCAGCAGGTTGGTCAGGCTGGGCTTGAGGAAGCCGGTGTTGGCGGTCCGGCTGGTCGCCCGGAACCCGACCGACGTGGTCAGCAGCAGCGGCAGGTAGACCGGCACCGCGAGCAGCGCGACCGCGACCCCGGACAGCAGCAGCATCCGGACCCGCCGCTGGCGCACCGCCACCGCGACCACCACGACCGCGCACACCAGCAGCCCGTACGGGTTGCCGATGGACACCACGAGATAGCCGGTGACCACCAGCCACAGCGGCGACCGGCCACGCGCCACCAGTCGTGCCGTCCACCACAGCCACGGCGTGAACGCGGTCAGCATCAGCGCGTTCACCCACGCCGTGCCGTCCATGAAGAACGAGTAGCCGGCCAGCGGCACCACCGCGCCGACCACGGCGGCCAGCGGCGGCCGGACGCCGTGGTCGCGGGCCAGCAGGTAGCTGCCGCCCGCCATCAGCAGCAGAAAGACCGTCTTGCCCAGCGCGATCCCGGCCGCCAGGTTGTCGATCGGGTACACCGCGATCGCGACCGCGACGACGACCGGGTTCCACATGCCGGTGGCGGCCTCGGCGGCGAAGTTCCCGCCGCGCCACAGGTCCAGGTTCAGCAGCGGGAACCGGCCGTGCAGCACCGACTGCGCGATCCGGTGCCACACCGGCACGCCCACGCCGGCCGAGTCGTCCCAGAAGTAGAAGATGTGGTTGCGCGCCAGCGGCATCGCCGCCGCCACCGCGACGGCGAGCAGCATCAGCGACACCGCCACCCACGGCCTGCGGCGGGCTTGCGGCGGCGCGATGTCGCCGACGGCGACCGGAGTGGTACTGGCGGTGACACTCACGCGCGACACAGTAGCGGCAACGTTGCGCCGAACAGCGCAGTGCCGCTGCGCCGGATGCGGCAACCGCTCAGAACCAGCGTTCCAGCACCTGCGCCACACCGTCCTCGGAGTTCGCGCCGGTCACCTCGTCGGCGACCGCCAGCACGTCCGGGTGCGCGTTGGCCATCGCCACGCCGTGCCCGGCCCAGCGCAGCATCGGCACGTCGTTGGGCATGTCCCCGAACGCCACCACGTCCCGCGCCGGCACGCCGGCCAGTTCGGCCACCTCGGCCAGCCCCGAGCCCTTGGTGACGCCGGCCGGCGACAGTTCGACCATGCCGATGCTGCTGGAGTACGTGACGTCCACCACGTCGCCCAGCACGTCGACGGTCGCGGCGGCCAGCTCGCCGCTGGTCATCCCGGCGTGCCGGACCAGCAGCTTGATCGCCGGGTGGCCGAGCACCTCGGCCCGGGACGCGGTGAAGACGGTGTCACCCGGCCACGGATGCCGGTAGCCGGCCTCGGTGGCGAACTCCCGGCCGGCCAGGGCCAGCGCGCTCGCCCCGACCCGTTCGGTGGCCACCCGGCAGTCCGGCAGGGCCGCGTGCAGCGCGTGGGCCAGGTCGGTCAGCAACTCCGGCGCCAGCGTGTGGCTGTGCAACACCCGGTCCGCCCCGATGTCGTAGAGCACCGCGCCGTTCGCGCCGACCGCGTAACCGGTCACGCCCGCGGCCCTGGCGACCCTCGGGATCCAGCGCGGCGGCCGGCCGCTGACCAGCACGAACGGCGTGCCGGCCGCGAGCGTCCTGGCGATGGCCGCGGACGTGCGCGGGGTCACCGCCTCGGCCGGGTCCAGCAGCGTGCCGTCGACGTCGGAGGCGACGAGTTTGGGGGTCTGCACGGTTCCATCCTGCCGGGCCAGGCGCGCGGCGACTCGGTTCGCCGGGGGCCGTCGGTGCTTTCCGTCGATCCCGATCTCCGGTTACGGTCGCTCCCATGCGTGTCGGGATGGTGATTCTGCCCGAGTACCGGTGGTGGGTGGCGGAGGACAAGTGGCGGGCCGTGGAACGCTACGGCTTCGACCACGCGTGGACCTTCGACCACATCGGCTGGCGCGACCTGGTGGACGGCCCGTGGTTCGGCGCCGTGCCCACGCTGACCGCCGCCGCCACCGTGACCGAGCGGATCGGCCTGGGCACGTTCGTCGCGTCGCCGCACTTCCGCCACCCGGTGCAGTTCGCCAGGGACGTCACCGCGCTGGACGACATCGCCGACGGCCGCCTGCTGCTCGGCGTCGGCGCGGGCGCCCGGCAGGGCTTCGACACCCAGGTGCTCGGCACGCCCCCGCTGTCCGACCGCGAGCTGGTGGACCGGTTCGGCGAGTTCCTGGAACTGCTGGACGCGGTGCTGACCCACGACCGCACCACCTGGCACGGCCACTACTACGACGCCGTCGACGCCCGCAGCGCGCCGGGCTGCGTGAGCCGGCCGAGGGCGCCGTTC
>DATEPR010000576.1:0-5123 GCA_035273045.1 Pseudonocardiaceae bacterium
GGCGGGCGGTGGGCGGCCGTTGCGGTGGTCAGGCGCTTCGGTTGGCGCGCCAGGCCCGGACCACCTCGTTGACGTCGAGCACCTGGTGCCCGCTGCCGGGCTGCTGGCGGATCCGGTTGTTCAGGTCGGCCACGATGTCCCGCACTGACGACTCCAGCGTGAGCCGCGCCAGCCTGGTCGGCAGGGCCTCGATCTCCTTGCGCAGCCCGAGTGCGTCCGGCATGTTCTCCCGGCGCAGCAGGTTCTTCACCCACCAGTCGGGGTCGTAGGCCTGGCCGTGGTCGGGCAACGGCTTGCCGGTGCCGGGTAGGTCGTCGAACTCGCCGCGCTCGCGTGCCTCCCGGATCTGCTTGTCGATCCTCGACTCCCACCACGTGGTCATGCCCTGATGCTACCGGCGGGCAGGTCGACCTGGCCGTCCACCGCCGCCACCACCAGCCGTTCGACGCCGGTGAGGAACGCCGTCATGTCGGTCTTCGGCACGTAGGCGGTGTCCGCGGTGAGCCGGATGCCCAACGTGTTCTCCGCTCCGCCGACGTGCAGGCAGAACCGGCAGCTCACGTGGTCCAGCGGTGGCAGCCAGGCCAGCGTCGACTCGCCCAGCAGGTCCCGCGGTGCCGCGCCGCCGGTGATCGGGGGCAGTTCGGCCTCCCGCAGGTCGTTCACGCAGCAGTACGGGTGCACGAAGGCACCCCGGCGTTCGCTGGTCTCCCGCACGATCCGGTCGCGGTCCCGCTCGTCGTACTGGGCGTACCGGTGCGCGGGCACGGCGGCGCGCCAGGCCCGCCGCACCATGTCGTCGAAGCTCACCGCGTCCGCCAGTGACACCACCAGCAGGCCCTCCAACGCCAGCGTGGCCACCATGTCCCTGGTCCGCTCGCCGAACCGGTTCTGCGTGATGGCCAGCATCGCGCACGTGTCGTGCCCGGTGAGACTTCCGATCACGGCGGCGAACGCAGCGTTCAGCACGGCGGAACTGCCGGTGCCCAACCGGTCGCCGACCGCCGTCGCCGCCACGGCCAGTGCCGGCGACAGCAGGAAGGCCCGCTGGTAGCGCGGATTCTCGTGGGTGGCGGCGCGGTGCTCGAACATCGACGTGGGAATGCGGTCGTAGGCGCGGCGCCAGTAGTTCGCCGCCGCCCGTGCCATCCGCCGGCCGGCCGGTGACCGCTGGAAGGCCGCCAGGTCCACCGGTTGTCGCGCGGCCGGTTCCGGCAGTTCGGCGCCCTCGACGGCGGCCCGCAGGTCGCGCAGCACGAACACGCTGCCGCCGAAATCGGTGGCCAGATGGCAGAAGCACACCACGACGTAGGCCGGGCGACCGTCCTCGACGACGACGCCGACCCGCAGCGGCCACTCGTGCTCGTAGTCGAACGCGGCGGCCAGGTACCGCTCGGTGAGCCGTTCCGGTGCCTCGGTCACCACGTCCACCGGCAATTCGCCTGCTGAGCTCACCACCTGAAACGGTTCACCATCCACAACGGACACCCTGGTGCGCAGTGCCTCGTGCCGGCCCATGACCAGCGCGACGGCGGCCAGCACGGCGTCCAGGCCGGCGCCGGTGTGCCGGACGTCGACCGTACGGGCGAAGTTGAAGTAGGCGTCGGACGGGCGGGTCCGGCCGATCGCGGTCCAGATCGCGCGCTGGCCCCACGTGAGCACGTCACTCGTGCTCCGCGCACCCCGGAACGGCACCGTGGCAACTGGCATGGCCTCCGGACTCTACGACCCCGCCGACCAAAGGTCCAGACCAGTGAGTCATGTTCAGCGCGGGTCGGTCACCCGACCCAGGAACAGCGGCGCGCCGGACGCCGTGTCGGTGATGACGAACAGGAACGGACGGTTCACCGTCACCGGGATGAGCGCCACGCCCGCGGTCGTCTCGATGCCCACGCCGGTGGCGGCCGCGGCGACCGTGCCGTGCTCGTCCACCCGCACCACGGCGTCGTGCCGGACGGTGGAGACCTGCAACGGTTCGGCCGTGGTGATGCCGCTGAAGTCCGCCGCCGGGCCGAACGCGTCCGTCATGCCGAGCCCGGCTAGTGCCTGCTTCAGGTCCAGGGCCGACCTGACGGTGAACTTGGGCATCGCCAGACCGATCTGGACCGGCCGGACCGTTCCCAGCAGGGCCGGCAGTCCCTTGTCCCGCACCGTGTTCAGCAGTGCGGCCAGCGATCCGTCGGGCAGCAGCACGGTGAACGCGAGCCGGCCGCCGGTGTAGGCGAGGGTGATGACCTGGTAGCCGGGTCCGGAGGCGTAGCCGTAGCCGCCGGTCGACCGCATCATCGGCACCGACACGGCGGAACCGTCGGCCAGGGTGAACCGGCCCGGTGCGGTGTCCTTCCGGTCGAACGCCCGCGCCCACGACGCCGACAGGTACACGGCGTTGGTGAGCACCAGCCGGGTGTTGCCGTCCACGGACGCGGGTGGCAGCAGTTGCCGGATCATGCCGTCGGTCTGGCCGGCGACCGTGCGGTTCACCTGCTGGCGGGCGCCCTGCCAGTCGGCGGCGAAGTCGGCGGTGCGCGGCCGGGCGCCGAACGTGCCGCGCAGCGTGTCGGTGAACGCCTGCCGCACCGGCATACCGCGCTGCGTCCACACGGTGTTGGCCACCCGCAGGGTGTTCCGCCCGTCCCGCTCGGTCGCGGCGAGCCCGCCGAGCAGCGCCCGCGCCGCCGAGACGGTGGCCGCCGGGTTCGGCAGGTGCAGCACCGACGCCATCTGGCCGGCCGTGCGGCCGCGGGCGCCGGTGGCCACCATCTGCAACGCGATCGCCACGCTGGCCGGGGAGAGCGCCACGTTGCCGGTGGCCGGGACCGCGGGCGACGTCAGCAGGTCGAAGCCGAACCGGTCGTCAGCGGCGACCAGTTCGGCGGCGTTCGCCGGCACCGTCGCGGCCACCGGCACCGGTCTGGGCGGGGGAGCCGGCGCGTGACCGCCACTGGCGCAGCCGGCGAGGACGAGCAGCAGGATCAGGAGCGTGGGAGCCGATCGGCGAGCCATACCGGTCGGACGGACTGCCGGGTCGAATCGGTTGCCCGGAAAATCGGCGGTGGCCAATCCACCGGATCCCTACAATCCCGGTGTGTCGATCACCGGGGCGAGAACCGTGGTACCAGGAGTCTCGGCACTGGGGGAGCGGGCCACCGGCCGCCAGGCGTGGCGCCTGCTGTGGACCACCGACCGGCGCCTGTCCGCACTCGTGATCGCCTGGGTGGTGGCCGGCGCGCTCATGCCCGGCCTGGTGGTCACCGCGCTCGGCGTCGTGGTCGGCCTGCTGCCCGGCGCCATCCGGAACGGGCTGGGCTCCGGCGCCGGCCACCGGCTGATCCTCGCGCTGGGCGTCGCCGCGCTGATCTACGCGCTGTCCCTGGTGCTGGACCCGATCGGGAACGCGCTGGGCACGGCGGCCAGTGCCCGCATCACCGGTGACCTCCAGGGCCGGCTGCTGGCCGCGGTGTCCCGGCCGGTCGGCGTCGGGCACCTGGAGGACGCGCAGGTGCTGGACCGGCTGGCCCGCGCCGAGGGCAGCCTCACCGGCTACTTCCCCGGGGACGCTCCGGTGACCTGGGTGGGCACCCTGGCCAGCCGGATCTCCGGTGTCATCGGCTGCGTCGTCGTGTCGGTCTACGTGTGGTGGCTCGGGCTGCTGTTGCTGGTGCTGTGGCTGGCCGTCCGGCGGTTCGTGCTGGCCGCCGTGGTCCGGCAGGCGACCGAGTTGCGCGGGCAGACCACAGTGCTGCGACGGGCCTGGTACTTCATCGGGGTCGGCACGAAAGCCAGGGACGCCAAGGAGATCCGGGTGTTCGGCCTGGCCGGCTTCGTGGCCAACCGGTTCCGGCGCGAGTACCGCGAGGCGATGCGCACCGCCGTGGGCGGGCTGCGCGACCTGCACCGGCGGGCCGCGCTCGCCTTCGTCGCCGTGCTCGGCGGCTACGCGGTCGCCCTCCTGGTGATCGCCGACGACGCCCGCACCCACGCCATCGGCGTCGGCACGCTGGCGGTCCTGCTGCCCATGCTGGCGGTGACCATGACCACCGGCAGCGTCAACTACGACGACATCACCCTCGCCTGGACGCTGGCCGGGCTGCCCGACGTCGACCGGCTGGAGTCCGACCTGGTCGCGCAGGACCTGCCGGGCGCGCGGCCGGTGGCCGGCCGGCCACGGCGGTCGGTGCGGCTGGAGGCGGTGTCGTTCCGCTACCCGACCGGCACCACGGACGTGCTCGACGGCGTCGACCTGGAACTGGCCGCCGGCACCTCCACCGCCATCGTCGGGGTGAACGGCGCCGGCAAGTCGACACTGGTCAGCCTGCTGTCCCGGCTGCGCGACCCCACCGCCGGACGGATCACCGTGGACGGCACCGACGTGCGCGAACTGGACCCGGCGGCCTGGCAGCGGACCGTGGCGATCATGCCGCAGGAACCCACCCACTACCCGGTCAGCGCCTACGACAACATCGCCTTCGGCGCGCTGGAACACCGCGACGACCGGGCCGGCGTCGAGGAGGCGGCCCGGCTGGCCGGTTTCGCCGATGTCGTGCCGACCCTGCCGGACGGCTGGGACACGCTGCTGGCCAGGGAACTGCCCGGCGGGGTGAACCTGTCCGGCGGCCAGTGGCAGCGGCTGGCCCTGGCCCGCGCGTTGTTCGCCACCCGGCACGGCGCCCGGCTGCTGGTGCTCGACGAACCCACCGCCGCCCTGGACGTGCGCGGCGAAGCCGAGTTCTACGGCCGGTTCCTGGACATCACGGCAGGGCTCACCACGGTGATCATCTCGCACCGGTTCGCCACGGTCCGGCGTGCCGACGTCATCTGCGTGCTGGACGGCGGGGTCATCGCCGAACGCGGCACGCACGACGAACTCGTCGCGCTGGGCGGCACCTACGCCCGGATGTACCAGGTGCAGGCCGCGCGGTTCGGGGGTGACTCGTGACCGCGCCGCCGCGCCGGCGGCTGGTCCGGCTGGCCGGCATCTTCCTGCTGGACGGGTTCCGCGCCGCGCCGGCCTGGATGACGTTGCTCACCGGGATGCTCGTGCTGGGCAGCGTCGCCATGACCTGCTACCCGCTCGGTTACCGGTTGCTGGTGGACGGCGCGCTGGCCGGTTCGGGCAGCCACGT
>DATEPR010000577.1:0-5496 GCA_035273045.1 Pseudonocardiaceae bacterium
CTCCATCCACGCGAGCGAGTTCACCAGCACCGGCGCCCCCGTGCGCGGGCCCGGTAGCCACTCTGTCGAGTCGAACTGGGCCACCCCGTACGGGCGCCTTCGGTCGGCGAAGTACCTCGCCAAACCTTCCTGGTCTGCACCCAGCACCGATACCCCGAACGACGTGGCCGTGGTGATCGCGGTGTGCATTCTGGCGCTTTCCGCCACACAACACAGTACCAACGGCGGCCGCAACGACACCGACGTGAACGCGTTCGCCGTCATGCCGTGGCCATGTTCTCCGCCTGCGGTGAGCACCGTGATTCCCGTCGCGAACCGGGACATCACATCCCTCAACGCACCGCTGTCCGGTTCCGCTTTCGGCGTCGCCACTCCCGTCGCTTCCCTGAGCCCACCCACGTCACGCTCCGATCGGCTGGGCCGCATAGTGCCCGAGCGCCTCTCGCAGCTCCTCGGGCACCCTCGACGGGACCGTCCTCGTGTTCGGGCCCCGCATACACACGATGCGCTGCCTGCCCCTCGCCACCAGACTGTCCTCACCGTCGACCACCTTCACGTAGTCGAAGCTGAACTGGATCTGCGTCTGCGTCAGCTCGTCCAACCTCATCCGCACCGCCAGCTCGTCGAACGCGGTGATCTCACCCAGGAACTCGCACTCCACCTTAACCGTGAACAACTTCAGATCGTCCTGCAAGTCCTCCAGCACACCGGGCGCCTTCTCCTTGAGGAACATCTCCCTGCACCTGCCCTGCCAGCGCAGATAGTTCACGTAATAGACATTCCCCACCAGGTTGGTCTCCTCGAAACCCACCGTGTGCCGGATCTCGTAGTAGTCCGCCATGACTCAGTGCTCCTCTCCGGACAGGACCGCGATGACCACCGGCTCCGGCCGGTCGTTCACGGTGGTGACCCACGTCGCGATCGCCGCGTCGCCCGCCGACAACACCGTCCAGCCGTCCGGGTGGACCTGCCGCACGGCCAGCGACTGGCCCGTCACCCCGACCTTGCGCAGGCACTCCATGGCACTCCACACCCTGGTGCCTGCGGTGGACGGCGAATCACCGGACTCGGCGACCAGCACGTCACGTACGCCCAGCTGATCCGTGCCCAGCAGACCGTGCCAGTCCTCTTCGGACCGTTCGCGGACACACTCGATGTCGCAACCGATCCGACCGTCTCCGGTCACCGCCATGGTCAGGTCCGCGGTGTGCGACACGGTCACCGTCACCCCGTCGGTCTCCGGCCTGCCATCGGGGCGGTACCGGACCGTCGCCGGCCTGCCCAGCGCCCTGCCGACCGTCAGTGCCGTGTGCTCACGCCGCTTCTCCGCACAGCCGTTCGGCTCCACCGCGACCGCCCGGCTGCCGCCCAGCACCCGCTCCAGCGCCCGCTCCACATGCGGCCCCAGCAGCGTCGGCACCCATGGTCCGGCACCGTCCAGCTTGCCGACCGCCCGCAGCCTCAGGCCCTCCCAACGCTCCACCAGCCTGCCCGACGGGTCGAGCACGTCGACGTCGTAGCAGTAGCTGTCGCCGTCCTGGTACCGCTCCGTCGCGTCCAGCACCACGAACTCCACATCCTGGTCGTCCCGCTGGGCCAGGTGCAGCCGCTCGATACCCTCCGGCAGCAGCGTCGCGTCCGGGACGCAGCACTGCAGGCCGTGCATCACGGCATCCCTCGTGCCCGGGTCGGCCAGCAACAACTCCTGCGACAGGAACGGCGCGAACCACGGTGCCTGCGACGTCGTCGACAGCTCGGCCACCGCACGCCGGGCGCTGACCTGCCGGTACGTGACCAGCCGCTGGAACCGCTTGCCCTGGAACAGCACCGGCCCGTACAGCTCACCCACCGGGTCGACCGGCACCGCAGGCAGCCCGACGCTCGCCGCGGACCGCTCACTGGTGAGTTCCTGCCGCGCGAACCGGACCCGGGCCTGGAAGTGGTCGGCCCCGAAGCCGGTGTCCGCGCTGCGGATCACCACGTCGACCGTGTCCGGGCCGCTGACCAGCGCCGCCACCCGGATCGTCGTCGAACCGCCCTGCCGCACCACGATCGGCCGCAGGAACCGCACGTCCTCCAGCACCGGGCTGCCGCTACGACCGGTCACTGCCGACGCGACCTGGGTCATCGCCTCCATGCCCAGCACCGCCGGGAACAACAGGTCGCCGGCATGCAGATGGTCGGCCAGGTACGGGTCGTTGTCCACGGACAGGTCGGCCTCGGTCACCAGTTCGATGCCCGGGTAGTGCACCATCACGCGGTCCACGAACCTGGTCAGCGGCAACTCCTCGCGCGGCAGCGTCAGCGTCGGCAGGCCTGCCGCACGGCCACTGATCACCAGCACCGGCCCCGCCGACGGGTCCGCGAGCAGCCCGCGCAGCACGTCGATGCCGTTGTCCGTGGAGATCGGCGTGATGCCTTCCCGCATCAGCGCCTCGACGACGCCCAGCCGCTCCCCCATGCCCGCGCCGGACCACACCGACCACTCCAGCGCCAGCACCCTCGCCTTCGGGTGGGCCGACTGGAAGTCCTGCGTCAGCTCGGTCAGCCAGTCGTTCGCCGTGGCGTAGTGCGCCTCGCCGCGCAGGCCCGCCCGGCCGATGATGCTGCCGAACGTGACCAGCAGCTTGAGCCGCTCGTCGTCCACGATGGACAGCACGTTCCGCAGCCCGTCGACCTTCGGGCCGAGCGTCGCGTGGAACGCCTCCTCGGTCAGGCTGGTCAGCGCGGCCGGCTCGTTGCGGCCGGCGCCGTGCAGCACCGCCGTCACCTGACCGAGGTCGGCCTCGATCGCGGCGACGGCCGCCGCCACCTGCTCCGGCGACGTCACGTCAGCCCGGTCGTACCGGTGCCGGACGCCCGCGGCCGCCATCCTGGCCAGGTTCTGGGCCAGCTCGTCGTCCTGCTCCGGGTCCGCCCTGCCCAGCAGCGCCAGCGACGCACCGGAGTCCTTCGCCATCACCAGCGCGCACTCCGCGGTGATGCCCTTGCCGCCGCCGGTCACCAGCAGCACGTCACCAGGGCCGATCGGGGCGGCGTCGCCCGTGGCCGGCGGCACCGGCCGCAGCACCGGCGTGGTCCGGGTGCCGTCCGCGTCGTAGCGCACCTCGGCGAAGCCGTCCGTGCCCGCCACGTCACCGACCACCCGCCGCACGGTCTCCTCGACCGCGCCGGAGTCCATCGGGTCGGCGAGGCCGACGACGGTCGTCGCCACCGCCGGGTTCTCCAGGTGCAGCGTCCTGGCCAGGCCGGCCGCGCCGAGCCGGTGCTGGACGACGACGAACCTGTTACCCCGCAACGCTTCCCGGGCCGCTTCCAGGAACAGCGACACATGGTCGGCGCCGCTGTCCGGCAGGCACAGCAGGACTCCGCCGCCGACGCCCGACTCGGCGAGCGCGGTCCGCAGCGGCGCGGCCAGCGGGTGGCCCTCCGGTGCGAACACCGTCCACTCACCGGGTGGACCTGCCGGGGCGGGCCGGGACGCCCTGGGTGCCGGGACGTAGTCGACGGAGAACGGCGACACCCACGGTGCGACGCCGGGCACCTCGCCCGCGCCACCCGGCTCGCCGTCGCCCTCGGTCTCGGCCAGGTCGTCGATCATGCCGGCCAGCTCGCCCAGGGTCACCGTGGCGAAGTTGGCCGTCGCGCTCAACACCGGACGCCCCAGTTGCTTCGTCGCGTCGTTCACGATCTGGCCGACCGTGATCGAGCTCAGGTGCAGGTCGTCCAGCGGCAGCGTGTCCGCGGACACCATGTCCGTGGGCAGCTCGACCCGCTCGGCCGCGAGCCTACGCAGCACGTCCAGCGTCGCGGGGCGCTCCCCGTTGGTCGACGCGGCATCCTCGGCGGGCGCGTCGACGGTCTCGGAGACGGTCAGTTCGGCGTCGATGGCCGGGGCCGTCTCGCACGGGCTGGCCAGGAACCGGAAATCACCGTCCGCCGGCAGCGGCCGCAGCACCCGGTCCACGAACAGCATGTCGGTGTCTACTTCGGACCCGAGCGCGAACGCGGCACCCACCACGGCCAGCAGCGGGGCCAGCGACGTGCTGTCGCTGTCCGTGGCCAGGACCGGGGTGTCCGGCGCGAACTGCCGCACCAGGCCGGACAACACGCGTCCCGGACCCACCTCGACGACCAGGTCAGCGCCTTCCACCGCGGCCGAGGCCGCCTGGTGGAACCGCACCGGCCGCAGCACCTGCTCGCGCAGCAGCGCCCGCAGGTCGGCGTCGCGGTCCACCCGCTCACCGGTCACGGTCGACATCACCGGCCGGTCCAGCCGGTCGAACGACATGCCGGCCAGCCGTTCGGCCATCGCGTCGGACGCCGGCCGTACCAGCGGCGAGTGGAACGCGTGCGAGACGTTGATCCGGGTCGCGGAGACACCGTCGGCGGCCGCCCGCGCGCACACCCGTTCCACGGACTCGATCGGGCCGGCGATCACGGTCTGTTCCGGGCCGTTGTAGCCGGCGATGACCACGTCCTCGCCGGTCATCAACCGCTTCGCCGTCTCGGGTGCCGCGCCGAGACCGGCCATCGTGCCGCCGCCGTGGCTCGCGGTCGCCATCACCTGGCCGCGCGCCGTGGCCAGGCTGAGTAGCTGCGCCCCGCCCATCGCGCCACCCCAGGCCAGTGCGGTCAGTTCGCCGAGGCTGTGCCCGACGGCCACGTCGCCGTCGATGCCCAGCAGTTCCAGCACCCGCATGGTCGCCAGCGAACCGGCGACGATGCGCGGCTGCGCCACCTCGGTGGCCACCTGGTCGCCGTCGGTGGGCAGCCGCACCAGCCGGTACACGTCGTCGGCGGCGGCGAACCGGCGGCGCACCGCGCCCACGCCACCGCGGCCGGAACCCTGACCGGGGAACAGGTACGCGATCCGCGGCCGCGCGGTGGCGTCGCCCAGGAACACGCCGTCGCCGGGCAGGATCGTCGTGGTCTCGCCGGCGTCCAGCGCCGCCAGCAGCCGCTCGCACCTGGCCACCGCCTGCTCCGGGTTGGCGGCCACGACACTGGCGCGGACCCGGCGCCGGGCCAGTCGCGCGCACAGGGTGCCGGCCAGGTCGCCCAGCTCGGCGAACGCCAGCTTCGGCAGCACGTCCAGCGCCTGCTGGACCTGATCGCGCAGTTCCGCGACGTCGTCGCCGTCGAACATCAGCAGTTCGGCGTCCTGCCGGCCGGCGACCAGCGACACGGTCCGCTTGGCCAGGCCGGTGCGGCGGGACGTGCCGGGGGGCGCCTCGATCGCCACGTGCGTGTTGATGCCGCCGAAGCCCATCGCCGACACGCCGGCCCGGAGCTCCTGGTCGGCGGGCCACAGTTCGGCCGTGCGGGGCACGTACATCGCGGCGTCGTCGGACAGCAGCGCCGGGTGCGGGTCCACGTGGCCGGTGGCGGGCGGGATGACCTGGTGGTGTACGGCGAGCGTCGCCTTGATCAACCCGGCGACGCCCGCCGCTGCCTTGGTGTGCCCGATGTTGCCCTTGATGGTGCTGAGCGCGG
>DATEPR010000578.1:0-7771 GCA_035273045.1 Pseudonocardiaceae bacterium
CCGGGTGGCCGGCGCGCGGCCGGAACTGACCAGGGCGATGTGCGAGGGCAACCGGGACGGGCTGCTCGCCGCCGTGGACGAGGCACTGGGCCGGCTGGGTGCGGCCCGGGGTTCGCTGGCGTCCACCGGTTCGCTCGGCTCGACGCTGGTCACCGGCCACGAGGGCCGTGCCGGCTACGACCGAATGGTCTCGACCGACCGGGAGAAGCTGGTCATCCGGCTGGACGCCCCGGACACCCTGGCCGAACTGGCCGAACTGGGCAGGCGCGGCGGCCGGGTGGTGCGGTTGGACGGCCGGACGGCGCTGGCCGAGGTGCCGGAACTGGTCTGAGCGGCGTCGTTACGGTTTCGGCTGGGCAACAATCCAGGTGCCGTGGCGGCGGCCGGGGCTAATTTCGTCGAATGGAGCGTCGCCGGGTGGCCGTGGTGCTCGCCGGCCTGGTGCTGGTAGGCGGTGCCGTAGTGGCGTTGCGGCTGGCCGGCGGCACACCCGACGTGTCGGCGGAACCGCCACCGCAGCCGGCGCCCACCTCGGTGCGGCCGTTCAGCGCCGAGGGCGTGCTCGCGCCGACACCCGGCGGCCCACCGGAAGCGCCCGGCCCGGTCCAGCTCGTCCCGGGACCCCGCAGGATCCAGTTGCAGTGGGGCTCCTCGCTGCCCGGCGGCCACGATCCCAAGGGCGCCGTCGGCTACGACGTCCACTGGGGCAGCGGATCCCTGGTCCACGACATGCTCGTCGCCGAGCCACACGCCGAACTGGACGGCCTGCAACCGGACCAGCGCACCGAGGTGAAGGTCGAGTCGGTGGACGCGTTCGGGCAGCGCTCGGCGCCGTCGCTGACCGTCGGCATGGCGGAGCAGGAACCGCCGGCCGGTGCCGACAACGTCCTCGTGGACCGATTCGACGGCCCGATGGTTGACACGCGGCGCTGGCAACTGGCCTCACCCTCCCTCTGTGCCACCGGACGATCCGGCCACGGCACGCTGGCGATCTTCAGTCAGTGCGGCCAGAACGCGGCGACCCTGAGTTCCCGCACGCAGCTGCGGTTGCGGCTGGCCGGGTCGGCGCCCGGCGCGGAACTCGGTCGGTTCACCATCGACACCGACGCGCCCGGTGAGAACGGGGAACTCGACGTCGACCTGGTGCCCGGCCCGGTCTTCATGATCGACGGCGCACCTGACGACCCGCTCGCGGACGTCGGGCCCGGTACCGCGGCGGTCGACGGCAACCTGCCGCCGGGCACGATCCGGGTGCGGATCGTGGCGGCGACCGGTGCCGGCGCCAATGCGCCCAGCGACACCGTGCAGGTGGCTGCCGGGCCGGGCACGCCGCACGTGGCACCCGTGGTCCGGGTGCCGCAGGCGATCCCGCCACCGGAGACCGGCATCTCGGCGCGGTGGGACGTGGTGCTGCGCACGACCGGGGTCGAGGTGCTGCGCAACGGCGCCTACGTCGGCGGCGGCGACGTGGTGCCCGGATGGTCGACGGCGACCCCGCTGGTCGAGTTCGGCGGTCCGAGCCTGGACCAGCAGCGCTACGACGTGCACATGATCGGCATCGGCGGCGCACCGACCAGCACACCGCCGTTGATCTACGGGCCTTACCTGAACGTCGCCGGTTTCCCTGTGGTCGCACCGGGTTCGGCGAAGTCGATGATCAGCAGCACAGATGACGGGCCGGGCAGCGGCCTGCTGCTGGGCATGGTCGTGGCGTTGCCGAACACCGCGACGTCCCAGGTCACCGTGCACGGCAGGGCGCCCCGGTTCGGCGTCCGGGTGGGCGACGTGACCTACGTGGCGACACCGGCGGTCCCCGGCACACCGCTGCTGCCGTACGTCCGCTACCCGGTGGTCGCCCACATCCCGGCGAGTGCCCTGCGCGGACACCGCAGCCTGCCGGTCAACCTGGTCGCCGACGCGCCGACGGACTACCCGGTCCAGCTCCGCTTCGCCTCCCTGGAACTGGAGATCACGCCGGGCTCCGGAGTCCGGTCCGGCCCGCGCCCAGCGATCCCGGCCGGTGTCACCGACCAGGGGCCGCAACTGGCCGGGATGGACGCTCAGGTGCTCAACGCCAGCGGTGTCGCGCCGTCCGGCGGCGGCCCACTGCCGCGTGGCCGTGCCGTGCTGGTCGTGACGATGGACGACGTGGGCACCGAGCAGAACACCGGCGAAATCGCCGGCCTGGCCGGTTTCGTGGTCACGCTGGACAACAAGGAACTCGTCGGCGTGCCGACGGCGGTGAAAGGGCCGGGGCTGGGCGGCACGTGGGACATCGCGTTCGACACGGCGGGCCTGAGCAGCGGTCCGCACACCGTGGACATCAAGTCCTTCAGCACCCAGCGGGGCGTGCAGTTCGGCGAGACGATCGCGACCTTCGTGCTGGGCAGGTGAGTCCGCCGTCACTCGACGGGCTCGCCCGCTGCTTCGCTGTGTCACGATGGACCGATGTCCGGTGCCTTCATCATTGACGCTGCCCGCACGGTGTTCGGCCGGTACCGCGGTGGACTGTCCGGCGTCCGGGTCGACGACCTGGCCACGCTCCCGGTGTCCGAGCTGCTGCGCCGGCACGACTCCCTCGACCCCGCCGCGATCGACGACGTGATCTACGGCAACACCAACGGAGCGGGCGAGGAGAACAGGAACATCGGCCGGATGGTCGCCCTGCTGGCCGGCCTGCCGACCACGGTGCCCGGCGCCACGGTGAACCGGCTGTGCGCCTCCGGCGGTGAGGCCATGGTGCAGGCGGCGCGGGCGATCGGCGCCGGCGACGCCGACCTGGTGATCGCCGGTGGCGTCGAGGGCATGACGCGGGCGCCGTTCGTGGTGCCCCGCTCGGACCGGCCGTTCCCGGACCGGATGGAGGCCGTCTCCACGGCACTGGGCTGGCGGCTGGTGAACCCGAAGATGCGTCCCGAGTGGACGGTCCCGTTGGGCAGGGCGGCCGAGGACGTCGCCGTGGGCCTGGGCATCGGGCGTGCCGAGATGGACGAGTTCGCGCTGCGCTCGCAGCAGCGGGCCGCCGCCGCGTGGGCCGACGGCGTGCACAAGGGCTTCGCCGTGCCGGTGACCCTGCCGGACGGGTCGGCGGTGGAGCGGGACGAGTCGGTGCGGCCGGACACCAGCGCGGAGAAGCTGGCCAAGCTCAAACCGGCGTTCTCCGCGGACGGTCCGGTGACCGCGGGCAACTCCTCGCCGCTCAACGACGGCGCGTTCGCCGCGCTGGTCGGCACCCAGGCGGTCGCGGACCGGCTCGGCGCCGACCCGATCGGCGAGGTGCTCGGTTCGGCCGTGGTGGCGCTGGAACCACACCGGTTCACCGTCGCCCCGGTGGGTGCGGTGCGGAAACTGCTGTCCCGGCTGGGCATCGGCTTCGGCGACGTCAACCTGTGGGAGATCAACGAGGCGTTCGCCGCGATGGTGCTGTCGGTGCTGCGTGAACTGCCCGAGATCGACCGGGACCTGGTGAACGTGCACGGCGGCGCGCTGGCCTACGGGCACCCGCTGGGCGCGTCCATGCCGAGGGTGATCGTGGACGTGTGCCGGCACCTGCGGGCCAGGGGCGGCGGCATCGGTGTGGCCACCGCGTGCGTCGGCGTCGGCCAGGGCATGGCGGTCGCGCTGCGCGTGTGAGCGTCAGGTCCGTGGCCGGGGGAGCAGCCGGCGGACCAGCGGCACCTGCTGCCGGTCCAGGTCCGGCCCGCGCAACCCGGCCACGACCGCACCGACCAGCGACATCACCCTGGTGAGCTGTTCGGCCGTCACCGGAGGCGGATCGTCCGGTGGCCGCCCGGCCCGCACCGCGTCGGCGATCCCGCGCAGCGCCGCCACCACGGTGTCCACGTCGGCGGCCGGCGGTGGCGGGTCGCCCTCCGCGATCTCCACGGCCACCCTGGTCACCGCGCCGGTCACCCGCTCCAGCCCGATGATCGCCGGATACCAGGCCGCGGCCAGCCGGCCGGCACCCCATGGTTCGACCAGTGCCCGCTGTAGTTCGGTGCGCAGGTCGGACAGTTGGCGGTAACCGCGGCGGCGCAGTGAGGTGCGCCCGTGCGGTTGCGCGCGCAGGGCGACGTCGGCGTAGCGGGCGACGGCCTCGACCGCGTCCGCCAACCGGCCGCCGATTCTCGGCCGGCGGCTGCCCGGCCACAGCAGGTAGCCGAAGACCAGCACGATCACGCAGGCCACCACGGTGTCCACCGCCCTGGCCGCCAGCAGGTCCCACCGGCCGGCGTGGCCGATGTCCAGCAGGATGATCACCAGCGGGGTCAGTGTCGTGGAGAACATGCCGAACTGGCGGACCTGCGTGATCGGCAGCAGGAACGCGAGCACGGCGGTCAGCACCACCAGCACCCAGCCGCTCGGGTTCAGCGCCAGCACACCGGCGCCGATCACCGCGCCCACCAGCGTCCCGCCGCCACGCTGCACGGCCCGGGCGAACACCGAGCCGAAATCCGGTTTCAGCACGATCGCCACGGTCAGCACCAGCCAGTACGACCGCTCCAGCGGCGCCACCGCCGACACCACCTCGGCGATCGCCATGCAGACACCCAGCCGCAGCGCGTGCAGCCACGCCGCCGGGCCGGCCAGGACCTCGTCGAACCAGAAGTCCAGCCGCTCCCGCACAGTGCGGCGGCGCGGGTCGGGCCGGTCCGGCCGGTCCGCCATGTCCGCACCGGCCAGGTCCGCCGCCACCGCGCGCAGCCCGGCGGCCAAGGTGAGCAGCGCGGGGGAGCCCTGCTCCGGCAGGACGAGTCGGCCCGGTGCCCGGTCCGCGCGCACCGCGTCGGCCAGTGTCCGCACGGCGTCCACAACGGACCGGGGCGGCCGGTGGTGTGCCGACGCCATGGCCACGGAGGCCTCCACGACCGGGGTGGCGTCGGAGAGCACGACGAACAGCCGCCGGTACACCTGGTCGCGGCCGGACAGCCGGGAACGGGCGGTGAGCAGGGCGTCATAGGCGCCGTTCAGGGCAGTGGTCAGCCGGTGCCTGGCCGGCCTGGCCCCCGGTGTGCCGGACAGGGTGAGGAGGGTGGCCACCCGGGTGAAGACCGTCGCGACCAAGGCGCGTTCCGGTGCGGTCGCCCGCAGCGGCCACGCCCCCAGGGCCAGCAGCAGCGCCCAACCGGCACCCACGGCGAACCACCCCACCGCCACCGCCGGACTGACCACAATGGACTCATGCGTGCCCAGGATGACGTACACCAGCAGTTGCAGGCTGGCCAGCGAGGCGTTGTTGCCCGCGGCGCTGACCACCCCGGAGAGCACGGCGACACCGACGATCAGCACCGCCGTCCACCAGCCGTGCTCCCCGACCAGCCCGCCCAGGTAGAACCCGGTCGCACCGGCCAGCACCGCGAACCCGGTGCGCCGCGCCCGATCCCGGTACGGACCGGAGATCGAGGTCACCGTGCCGCACAGCGCGCCGATCGCGGCCAGCACGCCGGGCAGGATGTGACCGGACGCCGCGCCCACGGCGATCGGACCGGCGATCGCGAACGCCGCCCGGGCCGCCCGCTTCCAGTCGACCGGCGCCTTCGCCGGCACCAGCAGCTCGGTCAGCCAACTGGGCGCCGACACGTCGGCCGCCCGGACCGGTGGTCCGGACGGCCCGGGTTCCGTCGCAGGTGCCGCACCCACGGCCCCAAACTACTGGCGGCCGGCGGCCGTCGCCCGGATCACTCGGCGCCGGGCAACCACTGCCACATGCCGGACCGGCGGGCACTGACCGCCGCCAGGATCGCCAGCACGATCACGCCCAGCGCCTCCACGGCGATCGTGGTCTTCACGAACGGCCCCTGGGTCGACTCGCGGAAGCCGAACAGGCTCCACACCATGCTCACCAGCAGCGCGGCCAGCGTGCCCAGGGTGAACAGCGAGGACAGCGCCGACGTCACACTGAGCAACGGGCCTGGCACCGACACCACGGCGACCGCGAGCAGCACGCCGATGACGACGTTCACCAGGAACAGCGGCCCGATCACGTTCACCGAGCCGTAGTCGTCGGACTGCCAGAGGGAGTAATGGATCCACGCCATGCCCAGCAGCAACAGGGCACCGGCCCCGCGCAGCCCGATCAGCAGCACCGGGTGCCAGCCGGCCAGCACCGGCCGCCGGGTCTCGCTCGTCGTCATTCGCCACCTCATCCGCCACGCCGGGCAGTCTCACCTGTGCATATACGTACCGGACCGGCGGACGGATCGGTCCAGCGGGCACAATGGCCGGACAGAGCTGTGTCAGGGATGACATCGGGAACGACAGGACAGGTATGGCAGGAAAGCGTCGCAGGTCAATCCAACCGGCCAGCTCAGCCGTACCCACTGATGTGGCCAGGATAGGCATGCCGATCGACAGTCTGCCGGACGAGACGCTACTCGCAGGTCTCGGTACCGGCGACCCGGAGATCGCCGTTGCCTTCGTGCGCAGGTTCCAGCGCACGGTGTTCGGGGTGGCGGTCGCCGTGCTCGGTGACCCCAGGCTGGCCGAGGACGTCGCACAGCAGACCTTCGAGCGTGCGTGGCGGCACGCCCAGGTCTACGACTCGCGGCGTGGTTCGGTGCGGACCTGGTTGACGACCATCGCGCACAACCTGGCCATCGACGTGGTCAGGGCGCGCAAACCGGTCCCGGTCGACCCGTCCGAGCTGACCGACATGCTCGGCGCGATCAGGGACACACCGGAGCGGCGCGCCATGGCCAGCGAGGACGCCAGGGAACTACGCGCCGAACTGGCACTCCTGCCCAAGGAGCAGGCGCGTGCGGTCGTGCTGGCCGGCATCTACGGCATGACCGCGAAGCAGATCGCCGAACTGGAGTCGATTCCGTTGGGCACGGCCAAGACACGGATCCGAACCGCGATGGAGAAACTGAGGGTCAGACTGAATGTGAAGCGGGCCGATCATGAGTGAGCTGAGCTGCGAGCGCATGCACGAACTCGCCCCCGAGCTTGCGCTCGACATCCTGACCGGCTACGAGCGGGCGACGGCGCAGGCACACCTGGGCGAGTGCCCGTCGTGCCGTACCTACGTCGGGTCGCTGGCCCAGGTCAGCGACCGCCTGCTGACGCTGGTCCCCGGTATCGAGCCGCCGGTGGGCTTCGAAGACAGGGTGCTGTCCAGGATGGGCATGACCCCGGCACCCCG
Organism: Pseudonocardiaceae bacterium; assembly: GCA_035273045.1. GTDB lineage: Bacteria > Actinomycetota > Actinomycetes > Mycobacteriales > Pseudonocardiaceae > DATEPR01. The sequence goes on from DATEPR010000578.1 coordinate 7,142, forward strand.
GCAGCCGCGCCGCCGGCACTGGCTGGCCGTCACGGCCGCGGCGGCGGCGGCCGCGCTGGTGTTCGGGGCCGGTGGCTGGGTCATCGGTGGCGTCACCACCGAGCACACCCAGGTCGCCGCCCAGTCCGAGGAGAACGGCATCCGCGTCGCCACCTTCCGCACCGCCAGCCACCAGGCCGTCGGTGAGGTCTTCACCTACCAGAACGATCCGTCCTGGGTGTACATGGCGGTGCACGCCCCGTCGAACGTCGACTGGGTGGCCTGCCAACTGGTCAAGCGGGACGGTTCGATCGTGCAGATCGGTGCCTTCACCCTGTCCGCGGGCAACGGCACGTGGAGTTCCGACCTGCAACTCGACCCGAACACGGTGGCGACGGCACGACTGGTGTCCAGCAAGGGCACGATCCTGGCGGCGGCGTCGTTCGACGCCGGTGACCAACCCGAGTTCGGTTCCCACTGACGATCACCTGAAGGCCCTGGCCGGTTCAGCCAGGGCTCAGGTTCACCGACGACAGTGGGCACCATGACGAAACGCACGAAGGTCACCCTGGTCGCCGGCACGGTCGCGCTGGCACTGGCCGGCATCGGCGGCGGCGTGGCGTTCGCCGCGGGCGGCACGCCCACCGCCAC
>DATEPR010000579.1:0-3430 GCA_035273045.1 Pseudonocardiaceae bacterium
GCGGACGTCGACGCGGCGGTGGCCGCTGCGCAGGCGGCGCTCCCGGCGTGGTCGGCGACGTCGGTCGCGGAGCGGGCCAAGGTGGTCCGCCGGATCGCCGAGGGTGTCGTCGCCGCCAACGAGGAGCTTGCCGCGACCGTCACGGCCGAGATGGGTTCGCCGATCACGTTCTCCCGGCGGGTGCAGGCCGGGCTGCCGGCCGCCACCTCCGGCGGCATCGCCGACCTGCTGGACGGCGGCTACTCGTTCAGCGAGGAGATCGGCAACTCCCTGGTGCTGCGCGAACCCGTCGGCGTGGTCGGCTGCATCACGCCGTGGAACTACCCGCTGCACCAGATCGTCGCGAAGGTGGTGCCGGCGCTGGCCGCGGGCAACACCGTGGTGCTCAAGCCGAGCGAGGTCGCGCCGCTGTCCGCCGGCCTGTTGCTGGACGTCCTCGCGTCGGCCGGCGTGCCCGCCGGTGTGGTCAACCTGGTGCACGGCACCGGTCCCGTGGTCGGTGAGGCGATCGCCGCGCACCCCGGCGTGGACATGGTGTCGTTCACCGGTTCCACCCGCGCCGGCCGGCGGGTGTCCGCCGTCGCGGCGGAGACGGTCAAGCGGGTCGCGCTGGAGCTGGGCGGCAAGTCGGCCAACGTGCTGCTGCCGGACGCCGACTTCGGCAAGGCCGTGAAGATCGGCATGGGCAACGCCTACATCAACGGCGGCCAGACCTGCACCGCGTGGACCCGGATGCTGGTGCCCGCCGACCGGCACGACGAGGTCGTGGAACTGGCCGTCGCCGCGGCCGGCAGGTACGGCGTCGGCGACCCCACCGAGGACGCCACCCGGATCGGGCCGATGGCCTCGGCCGCGCAACTGACCAGGGTGCGCGGCTACATCGAGAAGGGTGTCAGCGAGGGAGCGACGCTGGCCACCGGTGGCGCCGAACCGGTGGACGGCTTCGGCACCGGCTACTACGTGCGGCCCACCGTCTTCGCCAACGTGCGCCCGGACATGACGATCGCGCAGGAGGAGATCTTCGGCCCCGTCCTGTCGATCATGCCGTACGCCGACGAGGACGACGCGGCCGCGATCGCCAACTCCACCATCTACGGCCTCGCCGGCGGCGTGTTCTCCGCCGACCAGGACCGGGCGATCGCGTTCGCCAGGCGGATGCGCACCGGCCAGATCGACGTGAACGGCGGCGCGTTCAACCCGGTGGCGCCGTTCGGCGGCTACCGCCAGTCCGGCAACGGCAGGGAACTGGGCCGGTTCGGGCTGGAGGAGTTCTGTGAGGTCAAGTCCATCCAACGCTGACCGGACACCCACGGTCAGTTCTGCCGTACCTGGACCTGCTCGCCGTGCCACTCGGCCAACCGCTCCGGCGGGATCCGGAACGGCGGGCTGGTCAGCGTCTCGCCGCGGCGCAGTTCGCGCTTCAGCTCGGCCGTCCAGTACAACATGCCGCGCGGATTGTCCCGGCCGACGATGCCGATCAACCGTCCATTGCGGACATAACCGGTGATGCCCCGCCCGTTGGGCTTGCGGTCCAACGGGATCGTGTCCTGGGCGAGCGCCGGCATCCCGGCCGCCTGCAGGTGCATGCCCTGCTGCTCGGACCAGAACCGGGGCAGCGGGGTGAACGGCCGCGCCTCGGTGGCACCGGCCAGCAGGCTCTCCGCCGCCGCCCGGCCCATGTCCACCGCGTTCATCCAGTGCTCGATCCGCCGGGGCGTGGCCTCGAACCGCAGGTTCGGCCACCGTGCCACGTCACCGGCGGCCACCACGTCGCTCGCGCCGACCACGTGACACGTCGGCCGGCACAGCACCCCGTCCTCCAGGGTCAGCCCCGAGCCGCGCAGCCACTGCACGGCCGGCGTGCTGCCCACCGCGAGCACCACGGTGTCGGCGGCGATCTGCTTGTCGTTGGACAGCCGCATGACCAGGCCCCACGGCTTGGCCAGCCAGTGCGTCACCTGGACGCCCAGCTCCAGCCGGACGCCGGCGGCCCGGTGCAGGCCGGCGATCTGCTCGCCCATGGCGTCGCCGACGACCTTGCCCAGCAGCACCCTGGACCGGGACACGATGGTCACGTCGCAGCCCATCTCCCGCGCGGTGGACGCCACCTCACCCGCGGTGAACCCGCCACCGATCACCACCACCTTGCCGCCGGTGGCCAGGGCGCGTTGCAGCGCGAGCGCGTCACCCATGGTGCGCAGCACGTGCACCCGCAGGTCGTGCCGGGGCGCGCCGGGCAGGTGCCGTGCCTGCACGCCGGTGGCGATCACCAGGCCGTCGTAGCGGATCTCCTCCTCACCGGCCAGTTCGATGACGTGCCGCCTCGGGTCCAGCTTGAGCACGTGGGTGCCGCGCCGCCAGATCGCGTCCAGCGGGACGTAGCCGCGCAGGGTGAGGTCCTTGGGCCGCACCTCACCGGTGAGCAGGCACTTGGACAGGGCGGGCCGGTGGTAGGGCCGGCGCCGTTCCGCCCCGATCACCACCAGTTCGCCGGTGAACCCGAGTTCGCGGAACCGTTCCGCGGCACGCAGCCCGGCCAGTCCGGCGCCGACGATGACGAAGCGGTCCCGCTTCGGCGTCGGCCGCAACCGGAACGTCTTGCTCTTGTTCACGGGGTTCGTCTCTCCACGAGAATGGCCTGCATGGGGCAGTAACGGGCGGCGGCCAGCACGTTGTCGTGCTCGCTCGCCGGTGGGCGGGAGTCGTAGCGCAGCCGGCCGTCCGAGGCCAGCAGGAACACGCCGTCCGCCTCGGCCTGGCAGATGCCGTAGCGGTGGCAGCGCTGGTTGTTCACGGTGACGCGCAGCTCGGGTTCGCGGGCGCGGCGGATCTTCACGCGTCCTCCTCGACCAGGCCGATCTCGGTCAGCGTCCGGGCCGGCACGAACCGCAGGGCCGCGAGCACGACCGTGGGCGCCAGCAGCGTGATGCCGCCCAGCCAGACGATCTCCAGGTGGCCGTTGGCGATGGCGCCGAACAGCGAGTGGATCACCAGCAGTGCCACCGCCGGGTAGGCGATCCGGTGCAGGTTCAGCCAGTTCCGGTAGCGGAAGAACCGCTGGAACGCCACGGACACCGCGACCGCGATCATGGCCTCGAAGCCGACGATGCCGGCCGTGTGCCGCAGCAGCCCGTCGTCGAACGGCACGAACAGGCTGATCGGCGTGAACGCCACGTCGGTCAGGTAGAGGAACGACAACACGTGGATGGTGGCGAAGGCCAGGCACAGGGTGGCCAGCACCATGTGGCTGCTGCGGGTGGCCTGCCGGCCGGACAGCCGGTGCGTCCAGCCGGTGCTGACGAACACGCCCCACGACAGCGTGGCGCACATCAGCGCGTAGGCGAGCCGGGCGGACAGTGCGGCTACTTGGCGGACGCCCGCGTCGTGCGGCGAATGGGCCGCCTGCACGAGGGGATGCACCATGTAGCAA
>DATEPR010000580.1:0-7511 GCA_035273045.1 Pseudonocardiaceae bacterium
GCATCTCGGTGCCGATGCATTTGCCTTGATGCCGCATGCCGATCCAGGAACCGGTGCTGAACTCCCTGGTGACGGCGAACTGACCGGCGACCACGGACTGGCTGCCGATGACCTTCCCCTCGTGGCGCACCAGGAAGTTGACCCGCCAGTCGTCCGGCGAGTACTCCGCCCGGCACCGCCAGTGGTACTTGAAGCCCTCGCGGACCATGACCTCCGGCGGCGCCTCGGTCCACGGGACGGTGAACGGCATCTCGCCCGCCGGGTGCACGCCGCGACACGCCTCCGCGAGCAACTCGTGCAGACCGGCGTCGTCGTCCGGGCGCAGTGTCAGTCGCGGGGTGCGCAGTTCCAGCTGCCACAACGGCCAGGGGTCTGGCATGTCGTCCATGTACCGATGCTGCCGGCCCACCACGGGAGGCGCGAACGAATTACGGTGCTGGCATGCGTGCGATCACGATCAGCCAGCCCGGTGGCCCGGAAGTCCTGACATGGAACGAGGTGCCCGACCCGGTTCCGAAGGACGGCGAGGTGCTCGTCGATGTCGCCGCGAGCGCGGTCAACCGGGCGGACCTGCTGCAACGGCAGGGCAACTACCCGCCGCCGCCCGGCGCGTCGGACATCCTCGGGCTGGAGTGCTCCGGCGTCGTCGCCGAAGTCGGGCCCGGCGTGACCGGGTGGCAGGTGGGTGACCAGGTGTGCGCGCTGCTGGCCGGCGGCGGGTACGCCCAGCGGGTCGCGGTGCCGGCGGCGCAGCTCATGCCGGTGCCGGGGGGCGTCGACCTGGCCGCCGCGGCGGGACTGCCGGAGGTGGCGTGCACGGTGTGGTCGAACGTCGTGATGCTGGGCAACCTCACCGAGGGTGAGACGTTCCTGGTGCACGGCGGCGCGGGCGGCATCGGGACGCACGCCATCCAGGTGGGCAAGGCGCTCGGCGCGACCGTGGCGACCACGGCCGGGTCGGCGGACCGGCTGGCGCACTGCCGGGCGCTGGGCGCGGACATCCTGATCAACCACCGGGAGCAGGACTTCACCAAACAGGTCACCGCCAACGTCATCCTGGACAACATGGGCGCGGCCTACCTGGAGCGCAACATCGCCGCGCTGGCCGCCGGCGGCCGGCTGCTCATCATCGGCATGCAGGGTGGCCGCACCGCGGAGCTGGACCTCAGCCGGCTGATGGCGAAGCGGGCGACCGTGGCGTCCACCGGCCTGCGGAACCGGCCGGTGGACGGGCCGGACGGCAAGGCGCGGATCGTCGCCGAGGTGACCAGCCGGCTGTGGCCGCTGATCGAGGCGGGCAAGGTCCGGCCGGTCGTCGGGCAGGTGCTGCCGATGGAGCAGGCGGCCGACGCGCACCGGATCGTCGAGGCGAGCCAGGTCGTGGGCAAGGTCCTGCTGCGTACCTAACCGAGTTCGGCGACGCTGCGCACCAACTGGTCGGCCTCGACCGTGTTCGTGTAGTGGGCGAGGCCGACCCGCACGGCGCCGCCGACCTCGCCGACGCCGAGCGCGGCGAACACGCCGTTGTGGCCGTTGTCGGCGAACGCGCAGATGCCACGCTTGGCCAGGTGGGCCACGGCGTCCTCGGCGCGCACGCCGGCCACGGCGAACGCGAAGATGGGCACCCGGCGCATGGCGTCGCCGATGACCATGACGTGGTGCAGCGACCGGAGTTCGTTGATCAGCCCGGACAGCAGGCCCGCCTGGTACGCCTTCATCGAGCCCATCGACGTCAGGATCCGCTCCCGGCGCGGGCCGGCCGCGCTGTCGTCCAGTTCGGCCAGGTAGTCGACGGACGCGACCAGGCCGGCCAGCAGCGGGTGCGGGTGCGGACCCAGTTCCAGCCGCTCCGGTCCCTTCGCGCCGGGCACCAGGGACAGCGACGGCAGTCGGTCCAGTAGTGCCGGGTCGCGGAACACCAGGGCGCCGACCGGCGGGCCGCCCCACGCGCTGGCCGACAGCACGATGACGTCCGCCCCCAGCGTGGCCATGTCGACCGGCAGGAACGGGGCCGCCGACGAGGCGTCCACGATGAGCAGCGCGCCGGCCTGGCGGGCGGTCTCCGCGATGTGCTGCAGGTCGGGCCGGGTGCCGACGGCGCCGGACGCGGCCGTGATGGCCACCGCCTTGGTGCGCGCGGTGATGAGGTCGTCGTACTGCCACGCGGGCAACTCGCACGTCTCGATGTCCACCTCGGCCCAGCGGGCGATGCCGCCGCAGCGCTGCGCGGCCTGCTGCCAGGGCGCCGTGTTGCCCGGGTGGTCCAACCGGGACACCACGACCTCGTCGCCGATCAGCCACCCGGCGCCCAGCGCGTCGGCCAGCCGGGCCAGCAGCACCGCCGAACTCGGGCCGAGCACCACACCGGCCGGGTCGGCGCCCACCAGGTCGGCGACGGCCCGCCGGGCGGCGTCCACGATGGCCTCGGCGCGCTGCGAGGCCGGGAACACGCCACCCGGGCCGGACACCGGCGCCCGCAGCGCCATCGACACGGCCGTGGCCACCTGTTCGGGGATCTGCATGCCGGCCGGTGCGTCCAGGTGGATCCAGCCGTCGCCCAACGCGGGGAACAACCCGCGTATCCGAGCGACGTCCAACGCCATGGGCACACCGTACGGAGGCCCGGAAACGCCGCGGCCGGAGGGTACCGGCCGGTGACTAGGCTGGGCCGCGAGACAGGCAGGAGGGATGTCCCATGACCGAGGCAGGGGACGGCGGGCAGCGGCAGGTGGTGGTCGTCGGACCGGACGGCACCCCGCTGGGGACCGCGGCGATGCCGGGCGGCGCGGCCGACAGCGATGCCGACAGCGGCGCCGACGTGAGCAACCTGGTCGAGCAGCCCGCCAAGGTGATGCGCATCGGCACGATGATCAAGCAGCTCCTGGAGGAGGTGCGGGCGGCACCACTGGACGAGGCCAGCCGCAACCGCCTGAAGGAGATCCACTCCCGCTCCATCCTGGAACTGGAGGACGGGCTGGCACCGGAGTTGCGCGAGGAGCTGGAACGGCTGTCCCTGCCGTTCACCGACGACAGCGCACCGTCGGACGCCGAACTGCGGATCGCGCAGGCCCAACTGGTCGGCTGGCTGGAGGGACTGTTCCACGGCATCCAGACGGCCCTGTTCGCCCAACAGATGGCGGCCAGGGTGCAGTTGGAGCAGATGCGCCGGGGCGCGCTGCCACCGGGCAGCGGCGACAACCAGGACGGACCGCACCTGCGCAGCACCGGCCAGTACCTGTAACCGGCCGGTCACGGTACGCGGTCGGTCACGCTGCGCCCACCGGGCACCGGTCCTGCGTACCGACGCCGGTACCCTCCATGTCGTGCCAATGACAAGCACGGTGGACGGTGCGACCGACACCCCGGCGGCGCCGCCGGCGTCCGTGGGGAGCCGGACGTTCAGCCGCGCGGCCGACGACATCCGGCGCGGCATCGCCCAGCGGGAACTGTGGGCCCACCTGGGCTGGCAGGACATCAAGCAGCGGTACCGCCGATCGGTGATCGGCCCGCTGTGGATCACCATCTCGATGGGCGTCACGGCGCTGGGCCTGGGCATCCTGTACGCGGTGCTGTTCAAGCACCCGATCAAGGTGTACCTGCCCTACGTCACCACCGGATTCATCGTCTGGGGCTTCATCAACGGCTGCCTCACCGAGGGCATGTCCACGTTCATCTCGAACGAGGGCCTGATCAAGCACCTGCCGGCGCCGCTGACGGTCTACGCGATGCGCACGGTGTGGCGGCAGACGCTGATGCTGGCGCACAACATGATCGTCTACGCTGTGATGCTGGTCATCTTCTTCACGTCGCTGGACCACCGGTACCAACTGGACCCGGCCGGCCAGGTGCACCCCGGGCTGGGGTGGTGGTCGCTGCTGGCCATCCCGGCGTTCGCGCTGCTGGCGCTGAACGGCACGTGGCTGACCCTGCTGTTCGGCATCATCTCCACCCGCTACCGGGACATCCCCCAGGTGGTGAACAGCGTCATCCAGCTGGCGTTCTACCTGACGCCGATCGTCTGGTCGCCGGACGACCTGTTCGGCAGCGGGGGAAACAGCTGGGCGAGGGTAATCTTCCAGTTGAACCCGCTGTACCACTTCGTGCAGGTGATGCGGGCTCCGTTGATCGGGCAACACGTGAGCATATGGAGCTGGATCGTGGTCGGCGCCATCACGGTGGTCGGCTGGACGATGGCCCTGGTGATCATGCGCAACTACCGGGCCAGAGTGTCCTACTGGGTGTGAGTGAGGCCGCGACATGGTGAGCATTGACGTGTGGAACGCGTCGGTCGACTTCCCGATCTTCGACGCGAAGACGCGGTCCCTGAAGAAGGCCGTGCTGGGCAAGGTGGGCGGCAACATCGGCACCAACCAGCGGGTGCCGATCATCGAGGCGCTGCACGACATCACGCTGTCCCTGCGCGAGGGCGACCGGGTCGGGCTGGTCGGGCACAACGGCGCCGGCAAGTCGACGCTGCTGCGGCTGCTCGCCGGCATCTACGAGCCGACCAGGGGATCCGCCCTGGTGAACGGCAAGATCGCGCCCGTGTTCGACATGGGCGTCGGCATGGACCCGGAGATCTCCGGCGAGGAGAACATCATCATCCGCGGCCTGTTCCTCGGCATGACCCGCAGGCAGATGGAGAAGCGGGTGGACGAGATCGCCGAGTTCACCGAGCTGGGCGACTACATCCAGATGCCGCTGCGGACCTACTCCACGGGTATGCGGGTGCGGCTGGCGCTGGGCGTGGTGACGTCGATCGACCCGGAGATCCTGCTGCTGGACGAGGGCATCGGCGCGGTGGACGCGGCGTTCCTGGACAAGGCCCGCAACCGGTTGGTGGACCTGGTGAAGCGGTCCGGCCTGCTGGTGTTCGCCAGCCACTCCGACGAGTTCCTGATGGAGCTGTGCGACACCGCCATCTGGATGGACGAGGGCCGGATCCGGGAGCAGGGCAACCTGCGTGATGTGCTGACCCACTACAAGGGCCGGGACCCGTACGAGAACATGAGCCAGGACCAGCTCGCCCGGTTGGGCGTCGACCTCGGTGTGCACGCTGTACTCAAGGACGCAGGTGCGCGAGCATGACCCGCACCCGACCAGTGCGGAGCGCGGACAGATGACGCAGGACCAGCCGCTCGCGGACGACGCCGTGGTGGCCGTCGTCGTGACCAGGCACCGCAGCGAGCTGCTGGCCAACTCGCTGAAGGTGATCGCGGCCCAGAGCCGGCCACCCGATCACCTGATCGTCGTGGACAACGGGCCGGACCAGCCGGCCAGGAACGCGGTCGACGCGTGCCCGCTGCCGTCGACCTACCTGGTGTCGCACCGCAATCTCGGCGGTGCGGGCGGGTTCGCGCTGGGCATCCTGCACGCGCTGGCGATGGGCGCGGCCTGGGTGTGGCTGGCCGACGACGACGGCCGGCCGGCGGACGAGACCGTGCTGGCCACGCTGCTGGGCGAGGCCCGGAGCCGAGGGCTGGCCGAGGTGTCGCCGGTGGTGGCCGAGATCGACGCGCCGGAGAAGCTGGCCTTCCCGCTGCGCAGGGGCCTGACCTGGAAGCGGACCACCGGTGAGCTGGGCACCGACTTCCTGCCCGGCATCGCGTCGCTGTTCAACGGCGCCCTGTTCCGGGCCACCACGCTGGACGTCGTCGGGGTGCCGGACTACCGATTGTTCTTCCGCGGTGACGAGGTGGAGGTGCACCGCAGGCTGGTCCGCTCCGGGCTGCCGTTCGGCACGTCACTGCGGGCGGTCTACCTGCACCCGGACGGCTCCGACGAGTTCAAGCCGATGCTGGGTGGCCGCTTCCACGCCCAGGATCCCGGCGACCCGATGAAGCGCTACTACACCTACCGCAACCGCGGTTACCTGCTGTCCCAGCCCGGTATGCGCAAGATCGGCGCGCTCGAGGTGATCCGGTTCGGGCTGTACTTCGTGGGTGTCCGTAAGGACCCCCGGGCCTTCCTGGAGTGGCTGCGGCTGCTCCGGCAGGGCCAGCGGGAGCGGTTCTTCCGCCGCTGAGGCGCGGTGCTGCTAGCCGGCGCCCGGCCGGTCGGGCTCGACGGAATGGGCGGCGCCGTCCGGGTCGACCATCCCGGCGATCAGCAGGTCGGCGACGGCTCTCGGGTCGGGCAGCGTCGTGCTGGGCGAGAGCAGCATGCTGATGGCCATCCGGAGCAGCCATTCCGCGGCCTGGTCGACGGGCACCCGGAGCACGTCGTGGTGGGTGCGGACGAACCGCTCGACCACGGCCGGCAGCAGCGCCTGCACCAGCGACGGCTCACCGGGCCGGGGCACCACCACGTCGGTGAGTTGCTCCGGTTCCCTGGCGATCAGCCGCTGCAACACCGCGTGGTCGGACAGGTACCGCAGGGTGAAGGTGATCGCCTGTTCCAGGGCGTCGGCGAGCGGGGCCTCCCAGGTGACCGCCTCGTCGAGCCGGAGCAGGAACCTGCCGACCTCGGCTTCCGCCACCGCTTTGACCAAGCCGTTCTTGTCATGGAACGTCCGGTAGGCGGTGGCCCTCGACACGCCGGCCCGGTCCGCGACGTCGGTCAGCGACGTCTTGCGGACTCCGAAGCTCAGGAAGCAGTCGAGCGCCGCAGCGACCAGCCGCGGGTCAGGGTGTGACGAAACCGAACTCACGCCGAACAGTTTCCCACCGGATCGGAGGTGACTAGGTCGCGCTGCCCGGGCGGGTGCCCGTGTCGCCCCGGCAACAGCCGGCCACGATACGCCCACCCGGGCCGGTTACGCCCTCGGCGCAACCGGCTGCGGCGGCTTGCGCCGGCAGCGAACTCGCCTTGCCCGGTGTCGTCATCACTGCTGGAGTCGATGTCATGACCGAACCCAGACGCGCCCTGGTACTGCACCTGACCAGCGGAACCGATCCGCTGCTGATCGTCGTGCCCACCGAGTCCGTCGACGACCTGGCGGCCAGCCTGCCGGACCGGATCCGCAACGGCGAGGTGGAGACCATCACCGCCGCGAACGGCACGGTGTTCTCGGTGAACTTCGCGCACGTGTTGGCCGCACACGTGGACGTCGTGCCCGGCATCGGCCAGATCTACGGCAGCCCGGTCCGGGAGCGCCATGGGACGCTGTGACGCTCCCGGCCGCGCGGTCAGCGCCCGAAGACCCGGGCCCACGACTCGGTCGAGGTGAGCTCGGGCCGCGCGTTGCGGTACTGGCGGCGCAGCCTCGGCCACTCCCTGGCCAGTTGGGCGTGCGCGGCCAGCGTCTTGGACAGCAACCGCCAGAACGCCTTGGGGTCGCGCTTGCGGTAGGCGACGCCCCGGCCGTCCGATGTGGCCACCGTGGCACCGTCGATCCTGGACAGCAGGAACCACCGCGCGTCCCGGGCCGCGATGTTCAGCTGCGGCCGCTCGTGGTGTTCCGGCTTGGCCGGCAACAGGTTGTGCACCAGGCCGGTGGCCAGGGTCTTGATCTTGGCCACCGGATTGGTCGGCGGGCGCAGGAACCGCTCGGCGCGCACCGCGTCCATCGA
>DATEPR010000581.1:0-10076 GCA_035273045.1 Pseudonocardiaceae bacterium
CAGCTCACCCCGCGTCTGGGTGACCCGGCTGCTGGGCACGGCCGGCTGTCTCGACCATTTCGAGACGCTGGCCTGCGGTGACGAGGTGGCCGCGGCCAAGCCGGACCCGGCCGGCTACGCGCTGGCCATGGCCCGGCTGGCCGTGCCCGCCGCCGACGCGCTCGCCTTCGAGGACTCGCCACACGGTGTCACCGCGGCCACCGCCGCCGGCCTGCGCTGCGTCGCCATCCCGAACCGGTTCACCGACCCGTCCCGTTACGGCCACGCCGATCTGCTGCTGTCCAGCGCGGCCGACCGCACCCTGGACCAGGTGCTGTCCAGTGTGGACCAGGGTAACCGGACATACCGGAAGGTTCGCCGGCTATACTGACCCGGTATGACGGAATCGCTGTGGGCGCCGGATCATCCGGTGCGGCAGGTGCTGCATGACCGGCGGGCCGGCGGCAGCAGACCGGGCGAGCGCACCGACGACGCCGTCGTCGGGCTGGCCATCGAGGGCGGCGGAATGCGGGGCGTGGTGTCCGGCGCGATGGTCACCGCGCTGGAGGACCTTGGTTACGGGGACGCGTTCGACCACGTGTACGCCTGCTCGGCGGGTGCGCTCAACGGTGCCTACTTCGTCGTCGGCGGGACCTGGTTCCCGCTGTCCATCTACTTCGACGACCTGACCGACGGCGAGTTCCTGGCGCTGCGCAGGGTGTTGCGCGGCCTCGGCCCGATGAACCTGGACTACGTGTTCGACGTCGTCCTGACACAACGCAAACCACTGGACTACATGGCGATCATCCAGTCACCGCAACGGTTGCACGTGATGGTGACCGACGTCGACGAGCTCGCGCCGCTGACCGTGGGCGTATTCGAGTCGGCGGCCGACCTCCGGGCGGCGTTGCAGGCCAGCGTGTGGCTGCCGGCCGCGGTTCGCGGTACCGCCACCTTCCGCGGCCACCGCGCGATCGACGGCGGCGTGCTCCGTTTCCATCCCTACCGGGCGGCCCGGCTGGGCGGCTGCACGCACATCCTGTCGTTGAGCACCAAGCCGATCGGCACGGTGCCGAGCCAGCCACACTGGACCCAGCCGCTACTGGCCCAACACCTGGATCGGCTGCGTCCCGGCCTGGGCAGGGGATTCACCGCGGCCCGGCTGGAGTACCTGACGCAGGACAACCCGTACCTGCACCGCAGCCGCCTCGATCCGGACGCCCACCCGGCCGTCCTGGACATCGCACCACTGCCCGGCACGCCCGAGGTGAAGCGGCACGAGCAGGACAGGGGCAAGCTCCTGGACGGCGCCCGATCGGCCTACCGGGCCGCGCATCTCGCCCTGGAACACCAGGACGTCCACGTGGTGCCCCGGTTGACCGCGGTCCGCACGGCCTGACGGGCAGACCGCGCAGCGGCGTCGAATCACAACCGCGAGATTCATGGGCGAGCCGCGAGCACATTAACTTTGGTTTTCCGTTGTCACGCAAGCGATTTGCGTCGAAAACCCCCAACGCTGGGGTGTGGCAACCCTCCATTTCGGGCTTTCCAGCCAGCGGGGGCGAACAGGAACCTAGCCAGCGTCCCGCTAACGGACCTCGCACCAGATTCGATGCGGGACACGGAACGTTCCGGTTGGCACGGCTGAGGGGGGCCTCGGTCGTGTTCGCCTTCGCGTTCCTTTCGATGTCGACAGTCGACATCTGAAGTACAAAGGGCGGCCATACAACATGAGATTGAAGCGATTGGGGCTGTTCGCGCTAGCAGCCCTGTTGGGTACAACCATGTCCGTTGCTTCCGTGAGCGTCGCGTCGGCCAGCACCGTGAGCCCGCACAGCCTCGTCCCCGCGTGCGGTGGCTGTGGCGGCGGCGGTGGCGGCGGTGGCGGTGACATCGCGCGCCTGCGCCTGAGCGGCAGTTGCGGCGACCAGCTCGACATGCGGCTGCGGGTGGTCGGGGGGCCGATCGACGTCGGCATCACGATCCCGTCCGCGGACCCCACCGAGGTCTGGAGCATCTCGGTGACCGAGCAGGAGTACGGCGCGGTGACCGGCGGCCGGATCGGCAACCCGACCGACATGATGGCCAGCGGCATCCTGCCGCCGCTGACCTACAACTCCGTCGAGGGCGGGTTCGCGACCGAGGGCAACTTCACCAACACGTCCGGCTTCACCCACGGGTTCAGCTACACCGCCACCAGAACCTCGCCCACGCCGCTGACGTGCACCAACCAGGGCTTCTGGACGGCACCCTCGGGTTCGTCCGGTCCGACGGCGCAGAATCCCACCGGCCGGCCGGACACCCCGCCCGCGCTGACCGGCGCGACCGAGGCCGACAGCGGCTCGAACAGCGTGCTGCTGCAGTTCGACCAGGAGATGCTGGCGACCGCGGCGGGCACGCCCGGCAACACCCAGTTCTCGGTCACTGTGGACGGTGTGGTGCGCAACGTCACCGGTGTCGCGGTCACCGACGACTCGCCACCGCAGGATGCGATCGTCTCGATCAGTTTCGACGGTGCGGCACTGACCGCCGGCCAGACGGTGGCTGTCCAGTACAGACAGTCGCTCACCAGTGGCACGAACCTGCAGGACCTGGAAGGCCTGAAGACGGCCGGTTTCGGTCCGGTCTCGGTGCCGGCGTTCTGATCCGGTCAGGCCGCACCGCGGGCCGCCCGCACGCCGGGCGGCCCGTGGACACGTCAGCGGAAGGCCGCCTCGTGGGCCTGTGCCCACTGGCGGAACGTGCGGGGCGGCCGGCCGGTCACCCTGTCCACCGTGTCGTACACGGGTGACTCGTCCAGCGAGCCGCGCACGTAGAAGTCGAAGAAGGCGTCGACGTACTCGACGGGCATCCGCTTGCTCAGCAACTGGTACGCCTCCGCGTCGGACTGCGCCCGGAACCGCAGCGGCCGGGACAGCACGTCCGCCAGCACGGCGACCCGGTCGGCCGGGCGCAGCGCCTCCGGACCGGACAGCCGGTAGACCTGCCCGGCGTGCCGGTCGTCGTCGGCCAGCAACGCCGTCGCGGCGACGCTCGCGATGTCGTACGGGTCCACCACCGCGATCCGCACGTCCCCGAACGGTCCCTCGACCACGTCACCGGAGCGCAGTTGCGGCACCCACTCCAGGGCGTTGGACATGAACCCGGCGGGCCGCAGCACGGTGGCCGGCAACCCGGACTCCCGCACCTGCGCCTCGGTCACCGACTGGTAGCGGGTGATGGCGTTGGCCGACTCCGGATCACCGGCCGAACCGCCGGACAGCAGCACCATCCGCCGCACGCCGGCGGCGGCCGCGTCGGCGAGCAGTTCCGGCGTCGCCGGGTAGCCGGGCATCAGGAACAGCCCGGTCACGCCGGCCCAGGCCGGTTGCAGGCTCGCCGGGTCGGTGAGATCGCCGGCGACCGCGTCCACCCCGGCCGGCAGGTTCGCCCTGGCCGGGTCCCGGGTGACCGCGGTGACCTGGTGGCCGGCCGCGGCCAGTTGTCGTACCAGTTCGGCGCCGACGTTGCCGGTGGCACCGGTGACCAGGACTCGCATGCCGCCCATGATTCCATCGGCCACGCCGATCGGATCGCCTAATCTCGGGTCGTGCACGAGTTGTCGCTGGTGGACGCCCGCCGGATCGCGGTGCGGGCGCAGTTGCTGGACCGGCAGCGGCCGGCCGGCCTGCTGGACGCGGTCCGGCGGCTCACCCTGCTGCAGATCGACCCGACCGCCGCCGTCGCGCCCAACGTGGACCTGGTGGCGTGGAGCCGGCTCGGTTCGGCGTACTCACCGGCCGAACTGACCGCCGCGCTCGCCGAGCGGACGGTGCTGGAACTGCGCGCGATGATCCGGCCCGCCGAGGACATCGCGCTGTACCGGGCCGAGATGGCCGCGTGGCCGGGCGAGGGCAAACGCACCTGGCGGCACGTCTACAACGACTGGGTCGTCGCCAACGACGCCTGCCGCAAGGACATCCTCGCCCGGTTGGCCGCGGAAGGCCCGCTGCCGTCCCGCGCGATCCCGGACACCTGCGTGAAGCCGTGGCGCTCCAGCGGATGGACGAACAACCGCAACGTGTCGCAGCTGCTGGAGTACATGGTGCTGCGCGGCGAGGTCGCCGTCGCCGGCCGCCAGGGCCGCGACCGCCTGTGGGACCTCGCCGACCGCGTCTACCCGGCCGATCCCGTCGTGCCGCTGGCCGAGGCGCGGCGCATCCGCGACGAGCGGCGGCTGCGCTCGCTGGGCATCGCCCGCTCGAC
The DNA here is from genome assembly GCA_035273045.1 of Pseudonocardiaceae bacterium. Classification (GTDB taxonomy): domain Bacteria; phylum Actinomycetota; class Actinomycetes; order Mycobacteriales; family Pseudonocardiaceae; genus DATEPR01. Next base: position 4,225 of record DATEPR010000581.1, read on the forward strand.
CGGCCCGGAGTGCCCGGTCGAACCCATGGACGTGGGCGAGGTCGGCGAACCGGCCGTCGTCGATGGCGTGTCCGGCACGTTCCGGGTCGACCCGGCCCAACTGGGCCAGCCGTTCACCGGCCGGACCGCGCTGCTGTCCCCGTTCGACCGGCTGGTGCACGATCGGAAGCGGATGGTCGACCTGTTCGGCTTCGACTACCAGTTGGAGATGTACAAGCCGGCGGCGAAGCGGCGCTGGGGCTACTTCGCGCTGCCGGTACTGCACGGCGACCGCCTGGTCGGCAAGGTCGACGCCACCGCCGACCGCAAGGCCGGCGTGCTCCGGGTCGCCGCCGTGCACCAGGACGTGCCGTTCACCCGGACGATGACCGCGGACGTGCGGCGCGAGATCAAGGACCTGGCCCGCTGGCTGGAACTGGAGGTCAGCCTTCCCGGCTGACGGCCGGCCAGTGTTCGGGCCGTTCCAGGTAGCGCTCGGTGGGCGGGGCGAACCCGAACCTCCGGTACAGGTCGTGCGCGTCCCTGGTGTGCAGCAGCCAGCGGAAGTCCCGTCCCGAACCCTGTTCGATCATGGCGTCGACCAGCGCGACACCCAATCCGTGGCCCCGGGCCGGCGCGAGCACGAACACGTCGGCGAGATAGGCGATGGACACGCCGTCGGACACCGCCCGCGCGAACCCGACCATCGCGCCGGTGGCCCGCTCGTAGGCACCGACCAGCCGCCAGGCGCAGTCGAGTTGGGCGTCCACGTCCTTGCGTGACCGCCACGTGCTCCAGTACGCCTCGGTGGACAGGAACGCGAACACCACGTCCCGGTCCACCCGTGTCGGGTCGTCGTCGATCTCGTAGTCCCCGTGGTTGATCCGCATGGCGCCAGTCTGCCCGGTACGCCGGATGTTTGGTGTCGTGGCGGGCTCGCCGGACAACGAAAGCATTGGTACAACCAGAAGACCACGTCCGACGGGAGGATCCATGCCGCGGCCGGAGCGTCCGCTGGATCTCTCCAGCGACGACCCGATCGTCCGGTTCGCCGGCGATCTGCGGGCATTGCGCGAGCGGACCGGCAGTCCCGGCTACCGGGTGCTGGCGGTGGCCGCCGGGTTCTCCGTGACCACCCTGGCCGAGGCGGCCGCCGGGCGCACCCTGCCGTCGCTGCGCGGTGAACGGGTGAGGGCCGACGACGGACTTCGGAGAGCCGCCTGAACTGGTGTTTTCCGGCATCCGCAACGGCCTGTGGTGACTCGTAACCGCGCGGTGTTGGCGCCGATCGCGACGCAAGCCCATATGGCGAGGTAATCCGGCGGGACACGGTCCGCACTCCGGCGGGCCTTCATCCACCCGTCCCACACCGGAAGGGAAGCCATGAACCGCAAGCTCGTCCTGCTGGCCGCCGGGGTCGTCTCGGCATGCACCATCATCGCGCTGAACGTCGTACCCGCCAGCGGCCAGGTCAGCCACCCGGTCGCGGCCGCGTCGCCGAAGTCCGGCGGCGTGACCGGCACGTCGCACTTCCTGACCCTGGCCGCCGCCCAGAAGGTGGCCAACGCCGCGCTGCTCAACTGCCAGCAGCGCGGTTTCGCGGTCTCCGTCACCATCCTCGACCGCGACGGCATCGCCATCGTCCAGGAGCGCGGCGACGGCGCGACGGGTGCCACCGTCAACGTGAGCGAGGAGAAGGCCTACGCCGCCGTCGGCTTCCAGAGTCCGACGTCCGGGTTACAGCAGGCCGCCACCACCCAACCGGGATTCACCGCCATCCCCGGCTTCGTGATCCTGCCCGGTGGCCTGCCCATCTCCGTCGACGGCACCGTCGTGGCCGGCATCGGCGTGTCCGGCACGCCCAGCGGCGAGACGGACGCCGCGTGCGCACAGGTCGGCATCGACCAGATCTCCTGACCGCCGGGTCCCCGGGCCGGGTGACCGGCCCGGGGGACGGCGTCAGCGAACGGCGATCGCGTTCGCCGGTGAGCCGACGCCGGCCGGCAGGTTCAACGGAACCGACACCACCAGGCAGGAGTAGCGGCCGTCGGCGGCGGACACGCGAGCCAGTTCGTCCAGATCGAACAGTTCGCCCAGCGCGAAGCCGAGCATCGGGATCAGGCGGCTGTGCAGCGACGGCACCGCCGGGTCGCGCGGGCTGACCTCACCCGTCGGGTTGTCCACCGCGACCGCGGCGAAACCCTTGTCCCACAGGTACGCCGCCATCGCCTCGCTCGCGGCCAGCCCGGCACACGTGTCGCTGTCCCGCAGCCGGACCCGCTCGTCCGGCGGCGCCGGCAGGTAGCGGCTCAGGTAGCCGGTGCGCACCAGCAGGATGTCGCCGGGCCGGGTCTCGGTGCCCTGCCTGGCCAGGGCCTGTTCGATGTCGTCCGGTGTCACCGGGTGGCGGTCCAGCGGGTCGGGCAGGTCGAGGTCGGCGAGCACGCCGCGGCCGGTCAACCCGGTGCCGGCCCACACGCCGATGCCCAGCTTGCCGTCCAGGCCGCTGGCGTCCTCGGCGGACACCCCGCCGTAGTAGCCGACCGTCGGGTCGCCCCGGTGGCGCAGGCCGTCCCACTGGGTGGAGCACTGCGGGTAGAACTGGTCCAGCACGTCGTCCAGCAGGTACGGGATCATCGGCGTGATCGTGTGCCGATAGGACTTGCGGCCGAAGAACGGCGGGTCCGGTTCGGTCAGCGGCAGGCTGATGTTGACCCGCTGCCCGGTCCGCACCTCGGCGACGGCCGCGGCGACGACCTCGTCGGTCAGCCGGTTCACGGTGCCCCGTTGGTCACCGGGACCGAACTCGGCCCACGCGCAGCGCAGGCCGTTGGCGGCCACCGGGAGTTCGTCGTAGCGCGACACGCCCGACATGATGGCAGAGCGGGGCCGCCTACGGCGGCCCCGCTGGAGTGCGGTCAGGACAGTGTGCACGTACTGCCGTTGAGCGTGAACGCGGACGGCGCCGCCGCGCTGGCGGTGTAGGCCGCCTGGAACCCGATGCTGGTCGACGCGCCAGGCGCGATGCTCCCGTTGTACGAGAGGTTCGTCGCGGTGACGCGCCCGGCGGCCGGCGCGTAGGTGGCGTTCCAGCCGGACACGACGGACTGGCCGGCGGCCAGGGTGAAGCCCAGCGACCAGCCGTTGATCGGCGTGGTTCCGGTGTTGGTGATGGTGAGGTTGGCCGTGTACCCGGTGTTCCAGGCCAGCGTCGAGTCGCTGACCTGACAGGCTCCGCCGGACGGCGGTGGCTGGGTCGTCGGCGGCGGTGGCGCGGTGGCGCTGTCGAGGCCGAAGAAGTGGATGGCGTCCGCGGCCATCCCGGCCAGTGGCAGCACGTGCCCGGCGCCCGCGATGCTGTACGCCTCGACCTCGACGGTGCCGTCAGCGGCCGCGTACCGGGTGCGGGTCCAGCCGGCCTGCGGGGTGTCGGTGGACGTCGGTGTCTGGCTGACTCCCAACACGTTGGTCCACTGCTTGATCTCCTCGCCGAAGTTGTGGTAGTTCAGCGTGCCGTCCGCCGTGCCGTGCCAGAGCTGCACCCTGGGCCTCGGTCCGGCGTACCCCGGGTCGGCGCCGCGCACCAGATCGCCCCACTGTTGCGGCGTCTTGGTGACCAGGCCGTCGGCGCACTGCGCGTTCCACATCGACGGGTCGGTGGTGGCGAAGCAGCCGTACGGCACACCCATGAACGCGGCCCCGGCCCGGAACACGTCCGGGTAGTCGCCGAGCAGGACGTCGGTCATCATGCCGCCGGACGATGCCCCGGTGACGAAGACCCGGCCGGGGTCGCCGTTGAAGTGCTGCTCGACGTAGTCGACCATGGACACGATCCCGGCCGGGTCGCTGCTGCCGTCGTGGGTCAGCGACTGTGGTGTCGACACGTCGAAGCAACTGCCGGCGCGGGTGGCCGACGGGTAGATGACGACGAAGCCGAACTGGTCGGCCAGTGCCGCGAACTGGGTGCTCGCGAAGAAGCCCGGTCCCGAACCGGTGCACTGGTGGACCGCGACCAGGATCGCCGGGCGCGGGGCCACGCTGGCCGGCACGTACAGGTACATGCCGAGATTGGTCGGGTTGAAGCCGAAGTTGGCCACCTGGACCAGGGATGCCGCCGTCGCCGTCGGCGCCGACACGACGACAGCGATCGCCGCGACCAGCAGCGTGACGATGCCGGTGACGGCAGTGACCACTCGTCTCACGCGCGTCCTCCCTCAAGTCTCCGAAAGTTTCCGAAACTTTTGAGAGGATGGGCACCGGCCGCCCGCCGAGGCAACCACGGCACCGCGCCGAACCCGCTGACCACATGCGGAAGCACCCGGCCGCCGGTAACTTTCACGGCCGGGTGTCTGAAGTAGACGGTCTACGTCAGGACGACGTCCGCGAACGAGGACTCGTCGGCCAGGTCGAGCAGGCCGTGGCCGCGCATCCACTTCTGCGTCACGTCGTACATCTCGCGGGTGTAGGGCTCGAAGACGATCCGCTCACCCGGCCCGAAGCGGCGCACGTCGACCAGTTCGACCAGGTCGTCGGGCAGTTCCCGGGTCCAGTACCCCTTGTACCGCTCCGGCTCCAGGTCGAGCTCCCGCTGGGCCAGTTCCAGCGCCTGGAAGTACTTCGCCGTGTCCTCGTGGTCCGCGGTGTCGCTGATCAGGAAGCCGACCATGAACGTGGTGTCGACCAGCTTCCGGAAGCCCAGTTGCTCTGCGATGTAGAACTGTGCGCCGAACACGTTCGCGGCCTCGACCTCACCGCGGATCAGCAGCCGCGCCCGGTCGTTGGGCAGCCCGTTGTAGGACAGCTTGACGTTCTCGGCACCGACGAACGGCTCCAGGCCCTGCAACGCCGAGTAGTGGCTGCCCGAGTGGTAGCCCACCGACACCGGCACGCCGGCCAGGTCCTCCGGCTTCCGGTACTCCGAGTCGGGCGCCACGAAGATCCCGGCCGGCGTCACCGAGTAGGCGTGCGCCCACATCCGGCCGGCGCCACCGGTGGCCGCCGCGTTCACCGCCCAGTGGCACGCCGCCGACACGTCACAGGCCCGGCCGGCCGACATGTCCTCGAACGCACCCTTGCGCACCTCGGCCGGCACGCTGTCCGCCGCCCGCACCGGAGACGTCGACACGGACTTCCCGGACAGGCCGTCGGTCTGGAACTCGTAGTCCAGGCCCACCTCGGTGAAGTAACCCCGTTCCTCGGCCACCCACTCCTGTAGCCGCGAGTGCGGCTGGATCACGTACTTACCCATAGGTTCGATGCTAGGCGTCAGATCAGCTCGTTGGGCCGGACGCGGAACACTTGCAGGCGCAGGTCGTAGTACTTGGTGGTCTCGCCGACCCACCGCATGCCGATCCGCTTGGCCGTCGCGATCGCACGCTGGTTGCTCGGCCTGGCCACGGCGAACAGCTCCTCGGCGTCCTGGGTGAACGCCCAGTCGACCATGGCGCGGCCCACCTCGGTGGCGTAACCGTGGCCCCAGTGGTCCGGACGCACCTGCCAGCTCAGTTCCAGATCGTCCTCGGACGGCGGCAGCAGCCGGATGCCCACGCCACCGATCAGCTCACCGCCGTCCCGCGTCAGCACCGCCCACCTGCCCTGCGGGGTCAGCAGTTCGGGCTGCTCGTCCTGCCATCGCCGCAGCACGTCCCGCATCGCGGCGACATCCTCGACGCGGTTCATCGCCGGCGTCAGCCAGCGGGTGACCTCGACGGCGCCGTAGATCGGCAGCGCGGCCTCGGCGTCGTCGACGGACCAGCCCCGCACGACGAGCCGGTCGGTCCCGAGCAACTGGTCCATGGCACGAACGCTACGCGCCGAACCGGCACCGCGCGGTGTGACTTGCGGCAGGTCAGGAGCGTTCTCCGGCCGCCCGG
>DATEPR010000582.1:0-6263 GCA_035273045.1 Pseudonocardiaceae bacterium
CCTGGCCGCCGTGCTGGACGGCCGGTCGGCCCGCCGCGCCGGGCTCCTGCACCGACTGTCCAAAGGGGACGGTGCGGGCACGTTGGTGTGCTTCCCGTACGCGGGCGGCAACGCGGTGAACTTCCAGCCGCTGGCCCAGGCCCTGCGCGAGGGCGGCATCGGCGTGGTCGCGGTCGAACTGCCCGGCCACGACCTGGCGGCCGACCGGGAACCGTTCGCGCCGCTGGAGCAGGTGGTCGACCAGGTGGTGCGGGAGATCGCCGGCCTGTCCGGACCGGTGCTGCTGTGGGGGCACTCGTCCGGCGCCGCGTTCGCGCTGGCCACGGCCGTCGCGCTGGAACAGCGGGGCACGCCGGCCCGGCGGGTGTTCCTCGCCGCCCAACTGCCCGGTGATCCGGCCGGGCGGCTCGCCGCCGCCGACGAACTGGCCGCCAGGGACACCGCGGACATCGCGGCCGGACTGGCCGGCGACCGCGGCTACCCGGCGCTGGCCGAACTCGACGAGCAGCGCGCCGACCACGTGGGCGGCGCGTACCGGCACGACTGCGTCAGCGCGCACCGCTATCTCGCCGCGGCGCTGGCCGACCCGCCGGCCGTGCTCACCGCCCCGGTCACCGTGGTGGTCGCCGCGGACGACCGGATCACCGCCGGTTTCGCCGAACACCACCGCGACTGGCACCGCCTGGCCGAGCGGGTCGACCTGCACACGCTGTCCGACGGCGGCCACTACTTCATCCGCACCCGGCCGGCCGAGACGGCCAGGGTGGTGCTGCGTTCCCCGCGCCTGCTGACCTCCTCCTGACCCGCGAACGAAAGGAGTCCCTATGTCCTCATCGCGAGGAGAGTTGCTGAACCTGGACGTACGGCCGGACCGGCCACCGATCCTGTTCGCCGACGCCGCGGGCGACCCGGGCCACTGGGCCGCCGGGCACCGGGACGCCCTGCGTGCCGTCGTCGCCGAACACGGTGCCGTGCTGGTCCGGGGACTCGGGCTGAGGGACGCGACCGAGGCCGGCGCCGTCTTCCGGCGGCTGGCCGACGGGCTGATGGCCGACCAGGAGGCGTTCGCCGCCCGGCACCGGTACGCCGACGGCGTCTACTCCTCCGCGGCGTGGCCGCCCAACCAGCCGATGTGCATGCACCACGAGCTCAGCTACCGCCTGGAGGTGCCCAGCCTGCTGCTGTTGGCCTGTGTCGGCGCGCCGACGTCGGGCGGGGTGACCGGGCTGGCCGACGCGGCGGCCGTGCTGGCGGGGCTGCCCGCCGACCTGGTCGAACGGTTCGAGCGCACCGGCTGGCTGCTGCTGCGCACCTACAACGAGGACATCGGCGCCTCCCACGCCGAGGCGTTCGGCACCGAGGACCGCGCCGAGATCGAGCGGTACTGCCGGGCCAACGCGATCGACTTCGAGTGGACGGCGGACGGGCTGCGCACCCGGCAGCGGCGGGCCGCCGTGATCCGGCACCCGGCCAGCGGCGTGCCGTGCTGGTTCAACCAGGTGGCGTTCCTCAACGAATGGACCATGGACCCGGAGGTGCGGGAGTACCTCGTGGACTGCTACGGCGCGGACGGGTTGCCGTTCAACACGGCGTTCGGCGACGGCGAGCCGATCGGCGAGGACGTGGTCGCACTGCTCAACGAGGTGTACGAGGCACACACGGTGCGCGAGCCGTGGCAGGCGGGAGACCTGATGCTGGTGGACAACCTCCGCAGCGCGCACAGCCGGGAGTCCTACACCGGACCCCGCGAGATCGTCGTCGGGCTCGGCGACCCGGTGCGACCGGCCGGCGACGGACCCGCTGCGGGGTCCAGATGACCGCGGCCCCGGCCACCTCGGAGCCGGCCAGGGACGGAACCGGTGCCGTCCCGCCGTTCGCGGTGATCGCCGGCGCCCAGGTGCACCAGGCGTTGCGCGGGCGGGAGCCGGAGATCACCAGCCTGGTCGAGCGGACCTACCGGCTGCACGCGCAGGGCGACTCGGTGAACCCACCGTCCTACTTCCTGCGGTTCCCGGACCGTCCCACGGCCCGGATCATCGCGCTGCCCGCGTCGATCGGCGGCGACATCCGGGTGGACGGCGTGAAGTGGATCTCCAGCTTCCCGGAGAACGTCGCGGCCGGCATTCCCCGGGCGTCCGGCGTGCTGATCCTCAACGACCACGACACCGGCTATCCGTTCGCCTGCCTGGAGACCTCCATCATCAGCGCGACCCGGACCGCGGCGCTGGCCGCGCTGGCCGCCGACCGGCTGTCCGCCGGCCGGACCAGGCCCACCCGGGTCGGCTTCTTCGGGGTCGGGCTGATCGCCCGGTACGTCCACATGTTCCTGACCGGCACCGGCTGGTCGTTCGAGGAGACCGGCGTGTACGACATCGCGCCGGAGAGCGCGGCCGGCTTCTCCGGCTACCTGGCCCAGGCGGGCGCCGGGCCGATCCGGGTGCACCGGCGGCCGGAGGACCTGATCCGGTCCAGCGACCTGGTCGTGTTCGCCACGGTCGCGGCACGGCCGCACGTCACCGAACTGTCCTGGTTCGACCACAACCCGCTGGTGCTGCACGTGTCGCTGCGCGACATCGCGCCGGAGATCCTGCTCGCCTCGGCCAACCTGGTCGACGACGTGGACCACTGCCTCAAGGCGAACACGTCGCCCCACCTGGCCGAGCAGCTCACCGGCAGCCGCGACTTCCTGCTGGGCACGCTGGCCGACGTGCTGGAGGGGCGGGTGACGGTGCCGGCCGGCCGGCCGGTGCTGTTCTCGCCGTTCGGCCTCGGCGTGCTGGACCTCGCGGTCGGCAAGTACGTCTACGACGAGGTGGTGCGGTCGCGGGACCTGCATGTCGTCGACGACTTCTTCCACGAACTCCGCAGGTACGGATGAAGGGGGAGGACACCGTGGCGGTGATCACCGTTCCGGAGGCTTTCAACGAGGACGACCTCTACGTCGACCTCCGGCCGATGTTCGGGCACACGCTCTACCTGAAATGTGAGGGGTTCAACTTCGCCGGCTCGATCAAGCTGAAGGCGGCCACCGCGATGGTCGAGGCCGCGGAGCGGGCCGGCGTGCTCTCGCCCGGTTCGGTCATCGTCGAGTCGTCCTCCGGCAACCTGGGTGTCGCGCTGAGCGTGCTCGCCGCCAGCAAGGGCTACGGCTTCCTGTGCGTGACCGACTCGCGCTGCAACCTGTCCACCCGGCGGGCCATCGAGGCGTTGGGCGGCCACGTGCACGTGATCGCCGAACCGGACCAGCACGACGGCTTCCTCGGCGCGCGGCTGGCGTACGTGCGGGAGCTGTGCGCGTCCGACGACCGGTACGTGTGGCTCAACCAGTACCGCAACCCGGACAACTGGCGCGCCCACTACCACCGCACCGCGCCGGCGATCGCGACCGCGTTCCCGGAACTCGACGTGCTGTTCGTGGGCGCCGGCACCACCGGCACGCTGATGGGCTGCGCCCGGTACTTCCGGCACTGGAACCGGCGGGTGCACGTGGTCGCCGTGGACAGCGTCGGCTCGGTGACGTTCGGCGGGGCACCCGGCCGGCGGATGATTCCCGGCCTGGGCACCAGCGTGCGGCCGCCGCTGCTGGACCAGACCTACGTCGACGAGGTCATCAACGTCGAGGAGGCGGACACGGTCCGCGCGTGCCACCGGCTGGCCAGGCACGGCTTCCTGTTCGGCGGTTCGACGGGCACCGTGGTGAGCGGGGCGATGGCGTGGCTGGCCGAACACGGTTCGCCCCGCCTGACGTCGGCGGCGATCGCGCCCGATCTCGGTGAGCGCTACCTGGACACCATCTACCAGACCAACTGGGTGCAGGACCTGTACGGCGACGACGTGCTGGCGTCGAACGAGACCGCGGCCGCCCGGTGACTGCCGGCTCGCCCGGCTAGCGTGGCGGTCGTGACCCGAGAACTGGACGACCTGGTCGAACTGTCCGACTTCGCGTGGGAGCGGCTGCGGAACCGGCTCGCCGGGCTCACCGAGGAGGAGTACCGGTGGGAGCCGGTGGCGGACTGCTGGACGGTGCGGCCGTCGGGCGACGGCACGTTCATGGCGGACGGGCGCGCGTCGACCTACCGGTCCGACGGCGAGCCCGACCCGTTCACCACGCTGCCCTGGCGCCTGCACCACATCACCCACGTGCTCGGCATACCGCGCAACGCGCGGTGGCTGGACCGGCCGGACCCGCGGGCGGTGACCGAGCCGGCCGGGACCGCGGCCGATGCGCTGGCCCGGCTCGCCGACGCCTACGCCGCCTGGCGGACCGTGCTGACCGGCGTCTCGGCCGAGGTGCTGGAGCGGCCGATGGGCAACGTCGCCCGGCCGTACGAGAAGTCCACCGGGCGGGCCTTCGTGTTGCACGTGCTGGACGAGCTGATCCACCACGCCGCCGAGGTGGCCCTGCTGCGTGATCTCTATGCCGCCCGGGAAACCTCGATGTAGCGAATGACTCGCTGTCCGTTGTGGACCAGCGAGTTGGGCCGGCCGCGTTCGCCGGATCCTATGTCCACTTCGGACCCCATTTCCCGGTTGGGTCCGTTCGTGTGCCTATGCGTGCGGTGCGGCGGCCGCGTCGATGACGCCGCGGATCGCGCGGCGGATCCGCACCGCGGCCTCGGCGATGTCCGGCTGGCCGGCGTCCAGCCAGGCGATCACCGCCTCCATGGTGACCGTGGGCACCAGGTGGCAGGCCCATTCCAGCCAGGCCGGGTCGGGGATCTGGTCGGCGCCGTAGCGGCGGAAGATGTCCGTTCCGGTGGCCCGGAAGCGTTCCACCTGGTCCCGGAAGTCGGGTTCGCGGGCCGCGTGGTGGAAGATCAGGCGGAAGCCGGCCGGTTCGGCGGCGGCCACCGCGAGCAGCGCCTCGACGCTGAAGTTCCGGTAGTCGGGCGCGCCGGTGGCGGTGTCCAGCAGGGCCCGCATCCGGTCCAGGACCGCTTGGTAGAGCGCGTGTTTGGACTCGAAGTGGGTGTAGACGACCATGCGCGTGACACCGGCCTCGCGGGCCACGTCGTCCAGGCTCGTGGCAGCGAATCCGGACCGGGCGAAGGCCTCGGTGGCGGCGCGCAGGATCTGCTCGCGGCGTTCCGCCCTGGGCAGCCGTCGGTTACCGGTCGTGGTCACGCTGTCGGTCGTCATGAGCAACAGTGTCCACCAATCGACCGATTGATCCTAGGATATAGATGCAGAAGTATAGTTGGCATGACTGAGTTGCCTACGCTGCCGTTCGACTGGCCCGACAAGTTGACCGTCGCGCCCAGGATGCGCCAGCTCCAGGCCGAGGCACCCATCACCCGGGTCCGGATGCAGACCGGGGACCAGGCATGGCTGGTCACCCGGTACGAGGACGTGAAGGCCCTGTTCGCCGACTCCCGCCTCGGCCGGTCCCACCCGAATCCGGAGCAGGCACCGCGGTTCTCCGAGTCCGCCATACTCGGCGGGCCCATGAACGACTTCGAGACCGAGGCCGAGGAGCACACGAGGCTGCGCAACCGCCTGGTGCCCCGCTTCTCCCCGCGCCGGATGCGGATCCTGAAGCCGCGGGTGGAGAGCATGGTCGACGACCTGCTGGACGAGATGGCGCGGCTGGACCGCCCGGCCGACCTGCACGATGCGCTCGCGTTGCCGTTGCCGGTGATGGTGATCTGCGAGCTGCTCGGCGTGCCGTTCGACGACCGCGCCTACTTCCGTGACCTGTCCACCAAGATGGGCGACCTGTTCGACCGCGAGCGCTCCTTCGGTGCCCAGCGGGAGTTGCGGGGCTACATGCGCCAACTCGTCCAGCGCAAGCGGAAGGCGCCGGACAACGACGTCCTGACCGAGCTGACCCAGCTGGACGGCGACGACAAGATGACCGACCAGGAGATCGCCGAACTCGGCGCCGCCGTCCTGTTCGCCGGGCACGAGACCACGGTGGTCCGCATCGACATGGGCACGCTCCTGCTGCTGGACAACCCGGACCAGCTCGCGCTGCTGCGCTCCGACCCGAGCCGGCTGCCCACGACGGTGGAGGAGGTCCTGCGGCTGGGTGGGTTCCAGGAGTTGCCCGGTCTGCCCCGGTACGCGCACGCGGACATCGAGATCGGCGGCGTGCGGATCGCCAGGGGCGACGCGGTGCTCCTCAGCATCGGCACGGCCAACCGGGACAAGTCGGTGTTCCCCAACCCGGAACGGATGGACCTGACCCGGGAGCACCCGACCAACCACCTGTCGTTCGGGCATGGCGCCCGCTACTGCATCGGCGCCGTCCTGGCCAGGATCGA
>DATEPR010000583.1:0-2799 GCA_035273045.1 Pseudonocardiaceae bacterium
ACACGGCGACGACCGTCACCGCGGCACAGGCATCCGGATGACACGCCCGCACCAGCCCGCCCACCCGCCTCACCAGGCCAAGTCTGCCAGCCGAGCCGGTCGGCCAGCCGCCCGAACCCGCGTTGCGCCCGCGCCGGCCCAGCCCACGTGGCGAGCCCGCCGGCCGGGCAGCCTGTCAGCCCCGGCGGCGATACTCCGCACATGGCCGTACCGTTTCCGTCTCCGACCGCCCCCGTGCCGTCCCGGAACGAGCTGTTCCTCCGCTACCTCGACTTCTTCCGCGACACGCTGGTCGACAAGCTGCGCCGGCTGCCCGAGGCGGAACTGCGCACCAGCCACCTGCCGTCCGGCTGGACCCCGCTGGAACTGCTCAAGCACCTCACGTTCGTCGAGCTCCGCTGGCTGGACTGGGGCTTCGCCGGCGGCGAGTTCGCCGACCCGTGGGGCGACCAGGTCGGCACTCGGTGGCACGTCGGCCCGGACGAGACCCTGGCCGAGCTGGTCCAGGCACTGCGTGAACAGGCCCGGCGCACGAGGGAGATCGTCGAGGCGCACGAGCTCACCGACCTCGGCGCGCCCGGCCCGCGCTGGGACGGTGCCGACCCGCCGGCCCTGGAACGTGTGCTGTGCCATGTCTTCCAGGAGTACGCCCGGCACGTCGGGCACCTGGACATCGTCGCCGAACTGGTGTCCGCCGACATCGTCGGCGAATAGGTCCACTGTCCGGCGGGCGGGTGCGCCAAGCTGGACGGCATGGCGGACCCGGAAACCGACCTGCGGCAGGGCCTCGACGCGGTTCAGCGCGGTGACACGGCCACGGCCGACCAACTCCTGCGCCGAGCGGCGGGCGCCGGATCACCGGACGCGATGCTCGCCCTGTGCGACCTGCTGCGCGAGTCCGGCCGGGCGGACGAGGCGGCCGAGTGGCTGTTCGATGCCGCCGAGACCGGCCATCCGGCGGCGAACAACCTGCTCGGCGTGCTGTTCGCCCGGCAGGGCAGGCGGAAACGGGCGCAGCGGGCGTTCCGCAGGGCCATCGCCGGCGGCGATCCCAACGCTCCCAACAACCTGGCGCTCCTGTTCGCCGAGGCGGGCCGCAACGACGACGCGGAACGCCTGTTCCGCCAGGCCGTCGAGGCCGGCAACCCGCACGCGCCGCGCAACCTGGGCGTGTTCCTCTCCTCGACCGGCCGGGCGAGCGAGGCCGCGCGGTACCTGACCGGGGCGCCGGATGCCGACCCGGACGTGACGGGGGATGATCGGGCCATGGCCGATGAGAAGCAGGGCGAGTTCAGCCGGGACATGCGCTACATCACCACCCGCATCACCGCGGACGGGCGGGACGGCTATCCGGTCGAACCGGGCCGGTACCGGCTGGCGGTGGCCAGGGCCTGCCCGTGGGCGAACCGCGCGATCATCGTGCGCCGGCTGCTCGGCCTGGAGGACGTGCTGTCCATGGCGATCGCCGGCCCGGTCCACGACGAGCGGAGCTGGTCGTTCGACCTGGATCCCGGCGGCAAGGACCCGGTGCTGGGCATACCCCGGCTGCGTGACGCCTACCTGGCCCGCTATCCGGACTATCCGCTGGGCATCACGGTTCCGGCGATCGTGGACATCCCCACCGGCCAGGTCGTCACCAACGACTTCCCGCGGATCACCCTCGACCTGTCCACCGAGTGGCGTGCCTACCACCGGCCGGGCGCGCCCGACCTGTACCCGGAGCACCTGCGGGCGGAGATCGACGAGGTGGCCGAGCTGGTGTTCCACGACGTGAACAACGGTGTCTACAAGGCCGGTTTCGCCACCACCCAGGAGGCGTACGAGCAGGCGTACGACGCGCTGTTCGCCCGGCTGGACTGGCTGTCCGACCGGCTGAGGAACCAGCGGTACCTGGTCGGCGACACCATCACCGAGGCCGACGTGCGGCTGTTCACCACGCTGGTCCGCTTCGACGCCGTGTACCACAACCACTTCAAGTGCAACCGGAACAAGCTCGCCGAGATGCCGGTGCTCTGGGCGTACGCCCGAGACCTCTACCAAACTCCAGGTTTCGGCGACACGATCGACTTCCTGCAGATCAAGCGGCACTACTACGTCGTGCACAAGCAGCTCAACCCGAGCGGCGTGATCCCCAAGGGTCCCGACCCGTCGTCCTGGCGGGTGCCGCACGACCGGGACCGGCTGCCCGGCCGGCCGTTCGGCACCGGCACGCCACCGCCACCACCCCGGCCGGCCGAGGTGGTGCCCGCCAGTCACAACGTCTAGCGGCGGACCAGGCCGACCAGCGGGATCACCCGGCCGGCCTGGGCTTCGTGGTCGACGAAGAACGGGTACAGCGACGTGACGTCCCGCCAGACCCGTTCCCGGTCGTCGCCGGTCAGGATCGCGGCCACGGCGTCGAACCGTTCGTCGCCCACCTCGACCACGACCTGCGGGTCGGCCACGAGGTTGTGGTACCAGTCCGGGGTCTTGCGGGCTCCGGCGTTGGAGGCCATGACGACGATCCGGTCGCCGTCCCGGTGGAACATCATCGGCGTGGTGCGCCGCTGGCCGGTCCGGGCGCCGACGGTGGTGAGCAGCAGCAGCGCCTCGCGGTGCATTCCCTCGATCTCACCGCCGGCCCGGAACCGCTCGATCACCCGTCGGTTGATCTCCTCGATGTCGTCCATTCCGCCTCCGTCAACAGGTCCACCAGCGCGGGCCGGCCGGCGTCGCGAGCCCATTCCACCGGCGTGGCCCGCCGGTGGAGGTCCCGCGACCGGACGTCGGCACCCAGCGCCAGTAGCCGCCGGGCGAGTT